>JAUVLY010000128.1 GCA_030600505.1 Candidatus Falkowiibacteriota bacterium | reverse complement strand
AGCGTAAGTAGAGAAGCACCGTTTATTGATCTATTTTAGTAAATTCTGGGGACATAACTCGATTCCCCGAAGGAAATAAGGATTGTGTTCCTTGAATTTACGGGTTAGCTGAATAGTTACTAATTATTTTGTTAATTACTTGTAATATTAAATATTTATAAGGCACATAAGAGGGTCTTGTTTTGACAAATGATTCTAGCATAATTGACTGCTTTTGACAATAGCAAATTTTTGCTGTAAAAGATCGGGCCTAACTATTCAGCATTGGTAAGAGCCTAATTTAATTTTAGATAAGAGAAGGTTAATTTATGGATAATTTTTTATTGATAATACTATTTTTATTAATAGTTTGTGTCGATTTTTGCTTTGGGGATGCTCTTTTTAGTAATTTCCATCCGGTTGTCTGGATTGGGAGTTTGATCACCGGATTGGAAACATTTATTTATCCGGCCGATGAAAACCGGAAAAAAGAGTTTTATGGCGGGTTATTACTAACTGTAGTAGTTGTTGTAACCAGTTATATTGTAGTTAAGGTCGGACTTTTTGTAAGCTCATCTTTGGGAGCAATCATTTACTACCCTCTTTTTTTCTATCTTGGATATTCGGCTATGGCCTGTGGAGGGCTTGCGTGTGAGGCTAAAAATGTGCTTAAAACTATGCAAAATGATGGACTCATAGAGGCTCGCACGGCTTTAGCAAGGATAGTTGGTCGCCAAACAGATACATTAGAGGAGGATGAGATCTACCGAGCCGTAATCGAAACGGTGGCTGAAAATCTGAGTGACGGAGTTATTGCTCCGCTTTTCTACTTTTTATTGGGCGGGCTTCCTTTAACTTGGGCCTATAAGGCTATAAATACTTTGGATTCGATGTTGGGTTATAAGGATCGACGCTATATTTATTTTGGTCGCAGTGCCGCGTACCTAGATGATGTTGCTAATTATATACCGGCCCGTTTAAGTGCCGGGCTGATTCTCGTTGCAGCTTTTTTTCAGGGATTGGATTGGCGTTCAGGGTGGCGTATCCTCTGTCGTGACCGGAGGGCTCATGCCAGCCCTAATTGTGGTTATCCGGAAGCGGCGATGGCCGGCATTCTTGGTCTTCGCCTGGGTGGTGATAATTACTATCATGGTCAATTGATAAAGAAACCGTTTATTGGAGATGCAATTGAGCCGGTTTCGCGATTACATGTATCAAGGGCGATTAGAAATCTCTATTTAAGTTCTGTGATTTTTGTGGTTATTATGGTTTTAATGTGGCTTTTAATAGATTAGGATATTATGAAAGTGGAACAGACAGTAAAGATGGCGGTTCATGGTGGCGAGGTTTTTCGGTTGGCGGCGGAAGCCGGGATAGATCCTGAAAATATAATCGATTTTTCAGCAAATATCAACCCTTTGGGGCTGCCGCCCGGGGTGGATAAAGCGATGCGGGAGAGCCTTAGAACTCTGGCTAATTATCCGGAAATAGGTGCCGAAAGTCTGTGTCGATGCGTGGCTCAGCGTCATCGTTTAAGTGAAGAAAATGTTGTTGTCGGTAATGGTTCAAGTGCTCTTATTTATCTTTTGGCTCGCGTCTTGAGACCGCAAAAGGCTTTGATTTGGGCTCCAACCTTTTCCGAATATGAGCGAGCTTTAAGTCAGGTGCAATGCCACATCTCAAATCTTAAGAGTTGGGACTCAAAAAAAACGCTCTCTTTAGATGAAATTATAAAATCAAGTATTGCTATGCAACCGGACTTGGTTTTTATCTGTAATCCCAATAATCCAACCGGAAATCTGTGGTCGATTGCGGAGTTGGAAAGAGTTGTTTCAGCTTATCAAAAGGTCGGGATAATCTGTGTTCTTGATGAGGCCTTTATCGATTTTGTCGGGATCGAATCTTCTTTCGCCGGCCGGGTAAATGATTTTGATAATTTGATTGTTTTGCGGTCGCTGACTAAAATTTATGCCCTGGCCGGGCTTCGTTGTGGATACCTGTTGAGTGGTCGCACTATAAACCGCCTCCTGAGTCGTTTTCTGGAGCCCTGGAGCATCAACTCGTTAGCACTTAAGGCTGCTATTGCCGCTCTGGAGAATGATCGGGAATTTATTAAGCAGACGATCTCTTTTGTCGGGGAACAGCGAGATTATCTCTATAGAGAGTTGCAGGAGATTAGCTTTCTTAGACCTTTTCCAAGTCATGCCAACTATATTTTGGTAAAATTGGAGAATAGTATAGATGGGGAGGAGGTGCGTCGTTATCTCTTTTCTCAGGGGAAGATTCTAATTCGTCTTTGCGGAGACTATGTCGGGCTTGATCAGAATTATCTGCGTTTTGCGGTAAAAGGGGAAAAGGATAATCGCAAACTAATCAAAAGCTTGCAAAAGTTTTAAGCTTACTCTTTTACTACATCCTTTTT
>JAUVLY010000020.1 GCA_030600505.1 Candidatus Falkowiibacteriota bacterium | reverse complement strand
CTAGTGGCAGCGGTTGGTGTGAGTTTTGGCCTTTTACTTTTAAGCGCGTATTGGCCGCCACTCCGTGATTTACTCCACAATTCGCCGTTAATTGATTTGAAGGTCTGGTTAATCGCGATTGCCATAGGTTTTATAAATATTTTGTTAATTGAAATAGTTAAGTTGTTTTACGCGAAAAATTAAATAATTGTTACGAATTACGAATCATTACGGATTTACGAATACTATTTTGATTTAGTTGGAGCAAGGCCTCTGGACAAAGATACGTTGGAGCAAGGCCTCCGGCCTGCGACTTTCGAGCATCGAAAACTCGCGGGCGGGACGCCCGGCTCAAACAAGGACATGTTGGAGCTCGAAAACTCGCGGGCCAGAGGCCCAGCTCAAACATTGGAGAGGCTAACATATGAATAGAAAATTACACAAGTTACCAAACGCGTAAATCCTAATTTTAAAACATATGCCTCGTCCCAGGAAGCGCAATTTAATTATATCTGTAATACTTCATCCCATAACTATTAGTATTTTTGGTATTTTGATTTTGTTTTCCATCAGTTTTCCTTTGGCAAAAAAATATAGCCAAAGACATGAGGTAAGCCAGGAAGTTAAGGATTTACAAAAGGAAATAGCGGCCCAGGAAGAAAAGAATTCTGAGCTTAAAGGTATGATGGATTACTTGCAAACCGACCAATTCGTTGAAGAACAAGCCCGGGTGAATTTAAATTACCGCAAAGAAGGCGAGGCCGTGGCAGTTATCAAGGACGAGCGTATAGGTTTGAATTTTGCCTTAGTAGATTCTGCAAACAGCAAACACCCCAGCCAAAATACGCGGTCGCGTAATCCGCAAAAATGGTGGCAGTATTTTTTTGTTAATTAAGACACGTTGGAGCTAGGCCTCTGGCCTGCGACTTTCGAGCGACAAAATTTCGCGCCCCGCAATATGCGGGACGGCTCAAACAAATATTCATATATGGAAGAAAAAAACGTTGACTCTGTAAAAAAAATATCAAAGGAAGAACTGGATAAATCCAGGAAGATAGTGCTGGATGCTATTAGCGACAAGAGGGTAGCAAAAAAGCCGGATATTAATGAAGCCAGCGGCAGTTTGCCGGCAGTTGACGGTGTCAAAAAGCCTTTCCAAAAGAAGAAAATAATCAATAAAATATTAAAAAAGCAAGAAGTAGTTAAATCGGTTCAGGAAATTAAATTAAGCAAAGAGGAGAGAGACAAGGCTCGCGACGAAATAAACAAGATCATTCCCGGACAAAAAGAAGAAATACCAGAAAAGAAAATTATCAGTAAACCCCCTTCGGCAAGCTCCCCTCGATCCGATTCTCCTCAGCAGGGCTCCCCTCAACAGAGTTCGGGACAGGCAGGACAGGCAGGGCAGGCTAAGGAAGAAATTAAACTGATATCCAAGGAACCGGTAATTAAATTAAGTAAGGAAAAGAAAAAGAAATGGCGTGAAGAGCTTAACCGGGAGCTTGTCAAAGGACATGATAAAAAGCCAGAGTCAGCAAAAGAGCCCGAGCAAAAATTAGCGCGAAAAGGAAAAGGCAAAGAAATAGCGACTGATTTTCTCTCGGCCGGTAAAATACTTGATATTCGCCCAAAAGAGGAACCGAAAAAGAAAATTTCCCGGATCAACCCTTTTAATAATGAGTTGATAGCCAGCAAAATAAAAAGCCAAGAAACCAAAGATGATTCAAGGCCAAAGGCCGCGACAATGTCTAAAAGGGAAAAGGCAAGACTGCTTAAAGCAGAGAAGAAAAAAAAGCAGAAGGAAAAAAAACAAGCAAAGCGGGAGAAACAACGAGAAAAGAAAGTGGAAGTAAAGAGGCAACGAGAAATTAAGAAAAAAGAGCGTAAAGAAAAAATTATTAAGACAAAAAAGTGGCTGCAGCAGAGCGCTACTATCTTTTCTAAGGAGATGTTTAACGTTTATAAGCGGACGCTCATGCTGGGTTTATTTGGCGTGGCGGCCGCGTTACTTTTTTATGCTTCACTTACGATTGTAATTATTGAATATAATATAGACAATAAATTTACCCGCCAGATCGCCCGTTTAATACCAATACCGGCTTACGTGAGCAAAGAGGGGACAGTAAATTATTTTACATATCGGGATATCCGTGCTTATTTGGAGCAATCGGGCTTGAAAGGCGAGGAACTCATAAAAGCAACTAAGGTCGCGGTTGTAGAAAAAATAATAATTGATAATTTGGCCAGGCGTTATGGTTTGGTGCCGGAAAGTGTTTCCATCCAGCAAGACGATATCCGGGCACTCTTAAATGAAAGGATAGTTTTTGATCAAAATATCAACCAGGTGGGGATTAAAAGGATTAAAAAAATAAAAGAATTAATCGACCAAAGCGGTGACTTTGTTAAAGTGGCCAATAAGTACGGCGACGACCAGGATCAGATCACCCTTGGCCCCAACGATGAAGAAGAGTATGCTTATTACGGGAAAGTAAGCAGCTTGAGTGTAGGGGATGTCAGCCAGATAATAACTACCAGCGACGGATATTATCTTTTCCGCTGTTTTGATAAAAAAAGCGATAATTTATATTTGAGCTTCGTCTATGTCCGGGCGAAAACCCTTAGCGAATATATTGACGAATCAATTGTAAATTATAAGCTCTGGAGCTTGGTTGACTAGAGCTTAATAATTAAAAATTAAGAATTAAAAATTAATGTTATTTCGCTTCGCGAAAGCCCCGCTACAAATGGGGCACATGCGAATAAAAAAAGAGCCCACGATCGGATTTGAACCGATCACCTATCCCTTACGAGGGGATTGCTCTACCAAATGAGCTACGTGGGCTAAATGAGCGGGTGAAGGGAATCGGACCCTCGTATCAAGCTTGGGAAGCTTGCGTAATAACCATTATACGACACCCGCCTACGCTAAAGCTACGGCGGGCAAGCCCGCAATTTCCTGCAAAGTAGTAGAAATTCGTAATTCGTAACTCGGTATGTTATAATTATATTGCCGAGTTAAGTAAAAAGTCAAATGCAAAAATTTAAAAATTTATTGTTAGTTGTTTTTTTTCTTATATTAGCTTGTTTCTCCACCAGCCAAAGCGACTGGTTTTTTTCTTACCCGATTGCTAATGCCGAGGTCATAAATAAGGGATATAATTTGCATTTAGATGAGCCGACCATTGCTAAAGGCTATACGGTCAACGGTTTTGATGAATTAAAGCTGTCCTTGGTGCCGGGCATATTAACGGCCAGTACAGCGGTGGAAATAATCCAGCTGAACGAAGATTTGCCCGAGCCCTGGAATTTGAACCGGGTGAGTAATTTTTATCAATTTGAATTTAAAAATAAAGCCGCTTATAACGACCATAAGCCTTTTTATATCCAGTTTCACTACACAAAGCAGACCAATAACCATAAACAAGTATTTTTTTACGATCGTACGGTCGGGGCTTGGCGGCCTTTGCCAACGCGGGATTTTGCCAAGGAAAATTTTGTCCGCTCGCTGATTCATTTGCCTTACGCGCGAATCGCGGTTTTTTCTTTCCCCAAAGTGCTTAGTGTCGGGCGTGCCAGCTGGTATGCCTATAAGCCGGGAAACTTTGCCGCTTCACCGGATTTTCCCAAGGGATCAATAATCAGGGTTAGCAACCTTGAGAATGGTAAATTCGTGGATGTGGAAATAAATGATTATGGTCCGGATCGTTCACTGTTTCCGGATCGGGTGATCGATCTGGAGAAAAACGCTTTTGCCCGGATCGCCGGCCTGGGGGCAGGGATAGTTGATATTTATATTGAACCGCTATACATCAAATCTTCCGATAACATGGAATTGGGCGTTAACACCGCGCTGGGCATGGGGACAGAACCGAGAATAAGCGCCGTGGCCGGAATTGTGATAGAAGAAAATAGCCAAAAGATCATTTGGGCGAAGAACGCGACCGCTACTTTGCCTTTAGCCAGCCTCACTAAACTAGTGGCCGCGAAAGTATTTGTGGATACTAAGCCGACACTTAGCCGGGTGGTTGAATATAGCGTGCGTGACGAAGAATATAATTATGAGCATGTTAATAAATGGGAATCGGCCAGTTTGGATTTGGACGATGGCGAAAGTTTAACGATTGAAGACCTGCTTTATGCTTCATTGGTCGGCTCGTCCAATAACACGATTGAAACCCTGGTGCGGGTAAGCGGGCTTAAACGCGATGATTTTATCGCTAAAATGAATGAGCTGGTTAAAGAGTGGGGAGCGAGCACGACTGTGTTTATTGAACCCAGCGGATTGGCCCCGGAAAACGTGAGTTCAGCTAAGGATTATGCTATAATAACAAGAGAAGTTCTTGCGCATCCGATAATTGCTAAGGCAAGTGTGATGCCGGAGTATAGGTTTACTATTGTTAGTACGGGCGTATCCAAACGGGTGCGCAATACTAATCATATTATCAGGCAAAATAAATTTAATATTATTGGCTCAAAAACCGGCTACTTGGATGAGGCAGGCTATTGTCTTATGACCAGAATACCGGCGGGCAATGGCGATAATCTTATAGTTGTTACGCTGGGAGCGAGCAGCCGCGATGTCAGTTTTAACGAGACTAGTGAGTTGATGGAGTTTGGGTTGAGGAAAATAAGAAAATAGTTGCGCTGTCATCTTGAGGAGCGTAAGCAACTGTCATCCTGAGCGAAGCGCTAGCGGAGTGAAGGATCTCGTCTCTACATCCACGGGATTCTTCACCCGCTTCGCGGATTCAGAATGACAAAAGTGACTAGGTGCGTAGAATTTATTCAAAAGCATGATCAAATATTATAACGTATCAAAAATTTATTCAAAGGATATGAAGGCCCTGGATCGGGTGAATATTCACATAAAGCCCGGCGAGTTTGTATCGCTGGTTGGCCAATCCGGTACCGGTAAGACCACTCTGGTAAAGACCTTGATCGGCGAGGAAAAAATAGACCAAGGCAAGATTGTGGTCGGAGGCTGGGATATCACCAATATCGGGCAAAGGGAAATTCCGGTACTTAGGCGTCAGATCGGAGTTATTTTTCAGGATTTTAAATTATTACCGAAAAAAACCCTGTTTGAAAATGTGGCTTTTGCCATGCAGGTTTGTGGCGGGCATCCCGGGAAAATAAAAAGGATCGTTCCCCATGTGATGAAGATAGTGGGGCTTAATAATAAAATGAACCGCTATCCCCGTGAAGTATCCGGTGGTGAACAGCAGCGCGCGGCGATTGCCCGGGCCCTGGTGCACCGCCCCAAGATACTCTTGGCCGATGAACCGACCGGTAATCTTGATTCCTTAAACGCCCACGAGATAATTGAATTGCTGCTTAGAATAAATAAATTCGGCACAACCGTTCTCTTGGTTACCCACAATCGGGAGATAGTTAACCGTCTTAGGCGCCGGGTAATAACGATTGACAATGGACAGGTGGTGATTGATCAAGAGGTGGGGAAGTATATTTTGTAAGCAACTGTCATTCTGAGCGGAGCGAAGAATCCCGTGGATACAGCCACGAGATCCTTCGTCGCTAAGGCTCCTCAGAATGACAAAAGAAATAAATGTTTCTATATTTTATTAGAATAATTAAATTCAGTCTTCAAGACATCGGCCGCAATATTTGGCTTAGCTTGGTTACAATCATTATTTTAGTTTTGGCCTTGTTTACGGTGAATATGCTTTTGGTGGTTAAAGTTATTGGCGGCACGGCCGTGGACGCGATCAAAGAAAAGATCGATATTAATTTATTTATCAAACCAAGCGCCAATGAAGATGAAATTTTGGCCCTTAAAGCCCGTGTTTCCCAGCTAGGGGAAGTCCGTGACGTTATTTATGTGTCACAAGCCGAAGCTTTGGAAAATTTTAAAATGAGCCATGCCGATAACCCCGAGATATTAGAGTCCTTGCGTGAGTTGGGTACCAATCCTATGACCCCCAGCTTAGTGATCCGGCCCAAGTCTTTGGATGAGTTTGATAATTTGATCAACAAGATAAACGCAATGGAAGACGAGATAATTGAGAGCCGGAATTTCTCCAATTATAAAGTGATGTTAAACAAGATCAATACTATAACCGAGAAAGTCGCCAACGCCGGGCTTCTACTTTCGGGTATTTTTATTTTTATTACCATTCTGGTGGTTTACAACTCGGTCCGGGTCGCTATATATACTCATCGCAGGGAAATAGTGATTATGAGACTGGTGGGCGCCAGCCGTTGGTTTATTCAGACACCGTACCTCCTTTCCGGGGTGATTTATACAATTTTTGGAATTTCGATCATTATGGGTCTTTTTTACCCTTTTCTCACCCTGCTTCAGCCTTATCTGGAAACCTTTTTTGTCGGCTATAATGTTAATTTGATCAGCTATTTTTACGGCCAGGCCCACATTATCTTTGGCTTGCAGTTTCTTGGCGTCGCTCTGGTCAATATTATTGCCAGCCAGTTGGCGGTGAGGAAATACTCGCGGGTTTGAGCACGTAACTTGGAATTCATAACTCATAACTTGGAACTCATAACTTACAACCTATAATAAAAGTGTACACCTGGGTGTACATTTTTATATTTGCTCGGAGGAAAAATATTTAACTTTGTTCAGGAGAAATAGATATTTTTTTGATAAATATTTTATTAATTGCTTTTTTAAATATTTTCTACCAGACCCACTCTTTAAAAATTTTTCTCTACCTATGGCATCTTGCTTTTTTATGTAGGCCTCATAATAAATTAATTTCCAGTTTTTCTTTAGTGAAGTAGTGCGACAGCCATTGCCGCTCAAGTGATCCTTGAATCTTTTTTTTAAATCAGCTGTGTAGCCGATATACCAAGACTTATCTTCTTGGCACTCTAGTAAATAAACATAATACATAATTTTTCAACAAAAAATACCTTTCTTAAACGAAAAACATAATTTGTTTTAATTTAGGAAAGGTATTTTTTTAAAGTGACGAAACCATCGTTATTCACGGTTGGCCACGTAAAAGACATAAATGTCTCACCTGACTCACTCAAAATGGCAAACCGGCAATTTTATAACCACCTATCATGCGACCGTTAAGACGTCTTTCACATATAACAGATTTGTATTTTATCGACGTTCCTGCCACGTAAAAGACACTTCGTGTCTCACGTGGCTCACTCAAAATGCTTTCTAAATTTTCACCTTATAATATTGTGACACGCATTATTTTGATGTGGCGTGCCACGAGATGCCCTTGGGCATTTTTCGTGGCTCGGAGGCAGGGAATCGAACCCCGATTGACTGGACCAAAACCAGCTGTCCTACCGTTAGACGACCTCCGAAATAACCATTTTGTGGCTGAAAATATCATACAATAGATTAGATAAATTGTAAAGAAATTGAGTTATCTGGATGTTGACTTTTTAGCTTGTTTTTTATATACTAAAAATGTAATTATATTGTTGAAATAATTATTTTATGCGTAAATATATATATAGTTTAGCCAATTTAATTAGAAAAGCGGGATTTGACTTAAAGGAAGGGAGTGATAAGCGCGTACTTGAAATGCAAAAGGAAATTTCAAAGATTGGAAAACTTGAATTTAAAATAGAACAGTATCCTGACGGCACATGGGTGGCGGAATCAACAAATATTGATGGTATTATTACCGGAGGAAAAACCACTAAAAATATGTCAGCCACGATAAAGGACGCGGTTTTTACATATTTTGAAATTCCGCCATATCTTTGCGCTGATTCATTACTTAAGGGTGACAATGAGCCGGTTACTTTAACTCAGCGAGTGTATGCCTAGTCGAAGTTTTTCAAATATCACGCAAGCTCAATGGGAAAGGGCTTGTTTTAAATTAGGTTTAAAAGTAGATAAAAGATCAGGAAAAGGAAGCCATATTCTTATAAAACATCCTAATACAAACCACAAATATACTATCCAGAAAAATTTGCATAAATTTATAAATATAAAAATATTTAAAAAATTGCTTGAGTGGGGCTTTGATGAAGAAAATATTTGGAAAGTGTTAAATTAAAAAATATGACCGGTAATGAAATACGACGAAAATATTTAGAATTTTTTAAAGAGAAGGGGCACGCGGTTATTCCGAGCGCTTCTTTAATGCCGGAGAACGACCCGACTACTTTGTTTACCAGTTCCGGCATGCAGCCTTTAATCCCGTATTTAATGGGCGAAAAGCATCCGGCCGGCAAAAGGTTGGTTGACTCGCAAAAGTCATTTCGTTCCGGTGATATTGAAGAAGTCGGTGACAACCGGCATAATACTTTTTTTGAAATGCTGGGTAATTGGAGTCTGGGAGATTATTTTAAAAAAGAACAATTAAATTGGTTCTTCGAATTTATGGTCAGTGAATTGAAACTTGATCCTAAAAGATTGTATGTAACGGTTTATTCCGGTAATGCCGATATCGGGGTGGAGCGGGATGATGATTCAATCAAAATTTGGAAAGAAATATATAAAGCTCATGGTATTGGCGCCAAAGACTATGATAATGGCGAGTCTCTAGGCATGCGGGACGGAAGAATTTTTTATTATGGCGACGATAAAAATTGGTGGTCCAGATCCGGTGCGCCGGCCAATATGCCGATAGGGGAGATAGGCGGCCCGGATTCTGAAGTATTTTATGATTTGGGCGCCGAGCTAAAACGGCACGAAAATAGCCAATGGAAGGATAAGCCTTGCCACGTCAATTGTGATTGTGGGCGTTTTATTGAGGTTGGGAACAGTGTATTTATTGAATTCATCAAGACCGATGGATCCAAGCGCGCCGCTACAAATGGCGCCCATGCGAATGAAAAAAAAGGGTGTTTTGAGCCCTTAAAGCAGAAGAATGTGGATTTTGGCGGGGGACTGGAAAGGTTAGCCATGGTGTCTGAGGGAAAAGATAATGTGTTTGAGACTGATCTGTTTATTAATGTTTTAAATAAAGTCGAAGAATTATCAGACAATAAAAAGTACCGCGACAACATGAAAGCCTTTGAAGTGATTGCCGATCACATGAAAGGCGCGGCTTTTATTATGGGCGACGACAAAGGGGTGGCGCCGGCAAATGTTGACCAGGGCTACATTGTCAGGCGCTTGATCCGGCGGGCAATCCGCTTTGGCCGGCAACTGGGAATCACAAAAAGCAGCTGGGCCAAGGAAATAGCGCAGATCGTTATTGCTGATTATAAAGAAGCTTATCCGGAGCTTGAGCGGAACGCGGAGTTTATTATAAATGAAATAGACAAAGAAGAGGATAAGTTCATGAAAACTTTGGTTAAGGGCGAAAAAATGATAAATGGTGATAAGATGGATGGCGAGCAAGCGTTTAATTTATTCCAAACTTATGGATACCCGATTGAAATGACCAAGGAAATATGTAGGGAAAAAAATATAGTATTATCTAATAATTTTGATAATGAATTTAAAAAGGCTAGTGTTAAACATTCAGATTTATCCCGAACAGCCAGTGCCGGGAAGTTTAAGGGTGGCTTAGCTGATTCGAGCGAAGAAACTACCGAGCTTCATACTGTTTGCCATCTTTTACTTGAGTCTTTAAAGAGAGTTTTGGGCGATCATGTTCATCAGAAGGGAAGCAATATTACCGCTAAACGTCTTCGGTTCGATTTTTCGCATAGCGCTAAATTAACAGACGAGGAAAAATCGAGGGTAGAAAAATTAGTTAACGAAGCTATTAAAGCCGGCCACCAAGTTAGTTTTGAAGAAATGAGCCTGGATGAGGCGAAAAAATTAGGGGCAGAAGGAGTTTTTGAGTCCAAATATGGGGACAAAGTAAAAGTATATTCAGTCGGGAATTTTTCTACTGAGGTTTGCGGTGGGCCGCATGTCAGTAATACCCAAGAGATCAAGGGTGTATTTAAGATAAAAAAGGAGCAGAGTTCTAGCGCTGGGGTGAGACGTATTAAGGGAATATTGCAATAAAACCTCAAATATCAAATTTCAAATAGGCTCTGAATAATAGACAATCTAGAAAATCAAAATGCAAATCTCAAAAATCAAAATGACAATTTAAAATTCAAAAATTCAGACATTTTGTCCTTTGACCTGCCATTTTGATTTTTGAGACTTGATTTTTGATTTCTCAAATTGATCATTGGAATTTTGAATTTGGAGCTTATTTGATATTTGGTGCTTGTAATTTTGTAATTATTTTTTAATATTAGCTAAATTTTATATTATTATAATAAATACCAAATAACCTTGACATTTTAATAATTTAACTATATAATTAGCTTACGATTAAAATAGCAAAGTTAATCATTTTAAT
>JAUVLY010000108.1 GCA_030600505.1 Candidatus Falkowiibacteriota bacterium | reverse complement strand
TAAGGCCCACAAGGCTTTAGATAAGGCCGCGCAAAAAGGCATTATCAAAAAAAATACCCGTGACCGAAAAAAATCACGCTTGCAACATAGCTTCAACAAAACCGCAAAAAAAGCCTAACAAAGAAAAAACTGTTATCATTGGTTCCAAAAATTGGGACCAGAGACAACAGTTTTTTATTTTTTCGTATAATATTATTATCTCAACCCGCAATCCCTCGCGCCCGTCCCTCTCCCCCGCTCGCTACGCTCGCCTCCCCCTCTCCTATTTAGGAGAGGGGGCTGGGGGGGGGGTGTGGGTTATAATTTCGCTACCAATAAATTCAATGCCACCTTAGCATTAACCTGTCCGGTTTTCATCTGCGAGTCTATTTCTAATAATTTACTAAAGGCCCGTTTAAGCAAATCCTCAGAAAAATTCCTAGCCTGGGTAGAGCTTTTCTGCACCACAAAAGGATGAAGCTTAAGCTGGCTCATTATCTTCCGCGGCGTCAAGCCCTGCGCCAGGGCTTCTTTAATCTGAAGCAGTATTTTGAACTGCCGGGTGATCATGACAATAAGATAGCTCTCGGTAACTCCAGCCGCCAATTCATTCTCAAAGAGTTCCATGGCCAAGGGTTTATTGCGAACACTAATTGCGTCGGTCAGGGCAAAAATATTCTCATCAATACTGCCGCGGGACAGACTATCCACATCCGCCACTTCTATGGTCACGGTTTGCGCGTCTTCTATTAGCTCCGGGGTTTGCCCGCGCTTATAAGCGATTAATTTATTTAGCTCATTAGATAACAGCCATAAGTCGTTGCCAAAAAAGGAGGTAAGGCGCGCCGCTGCCTCGCGGCGAATCACGCCGCCACGTTTTTTGGCCGCTTGAACAAGCCAAGCACTGGCCTCAGTATTGGACAGTGGCTTAAACTCCTGGGCAAATTTTTGTAATATTAAAAATTTAAAAAGCTTCTTTTTGGATATTTTCTCCCTGGCCTGCTCATCTAAGAATACAATTATATTATCATCGGCTTTGTCTTTACCTTTGGTCCGGGCCCTAAAATAATTCTCAACCACATTCTGGAGACTAGCGTCTTTGTTATTAAATATACGCTCGATCACAATTAAACGCCGCTTAGAAAAAAGCGAGGGCGCCGCTACTGCTTCATTGATACGCTCCAGGCCAGCGGTTTCACCGTCTATGGTAAGCAAAGAATTGCCATCCGGATCAACGTCACGGATAAATTTTTTCTTTATTTCCTTAAGTTTTTCCCGGCTTTGAAACGTATCTTCACCGTAGAGAAATATAATCATATTTTAGGTTTTAGGTGTTAGCTTATTAGGTTATTAGGTTTTTAGGCTAATTATTTCTCAATTTACTTAACATAACATTTAACATCCGCATAATTTCGTCAAGTAATTCTTCAACTATTTTATAATCATTATTTTTAGTATGAGATAATTCTTTCGCAATTATAATTTGAGTTTCAAGTTCAGCGCCGCTGGCAAACGAATGAGTTAAAAAATTAGCATAATCTTTCCTGGTACTTCGGAATCTGCCCTCAGCAATATTTGAAGGTATTGAAATAGACGCTCTTCTCATCTGTGAGGTCAAGCCAAATAATTCATATTTTGGAAAAGCATTTGTCAATAAATAAACCTCTTTAACTAATCTAATACTTTTTTGCCAAACTATTAAATCCTTATAAGAATGTATTACATCATTCATGTTTAATTATAGTTTTATAATGATATTTTTAAACCCTAAAAAGCTAACCCCTAACAACCTAAAACCTTTCCGACTTCTTTTTTAAACAAATCCCCTCGTTCTTTGTAGTTGTTAAACATGCCAAAACTGGCGCAGCCGGTAGAAAGCAATACGACGTCTTCTGTTTTTGCTTGCTGGCACGCTATCCGTACCGCCTCTTTCATAGAATCTGCGTTTTGCATATCTGTATAACCAATACGGCGCAGTTCTTTTTTAAGTCTGGGCGTTGCTTTACCGTTTAAAAGAACAGTAAATCTGGTTCTCTTTTTTATTTCCTTAGCAAATTTCTTAAAGCTGGAGCCTTTATCCGCGCCACCGGCTAAAAGAATTATTGGTGCATCAAATGATTTAAGCGCTATAATGGAAGACTCGGGAGTAGTAGCAAAACTATCATCATAATATTTGTTGCGGTTAAACTTACCAATAAATTCTATACGATGGGGAAGGCCCTTAAATTTCTTAACTCCCTTTTTAATAACTGCTTCGCGAATCCCGATCGCTTTTACGGCTTTTGCCGCGGCCGCAATATTCTCCTTGTTATGCTCTCCCGTGAGACGTGAATCATAATCTAATTTACTAAAATAAATTTTCTTCCCCCTACCCAGATGGTACTGGCCCCGGCGAGTACTGGCACTGCTAAATTTAGTCTTTTTGTTTATAATCGCCGAATCTGCTTTTTTCTGAAATTTAACAATATTCAATTTCGCTTCAACATAGTCTTCCATTGACTTGTGATAGTTTGGATTAATCGGATCCGCCGGCTTAAGGTGTTCGCGGCTCAGATTAGTTATTACGGCAACGTGAGGGCTGGCCTCCAGGTCTTGGAGCTGAAAGCTGGAAAGCTCCAACACCACATAATCGATTTTTTTAAGTTTACTAAAAAAATTAAATATCGGAATACCAATATTACCGCCCCAATAAACTTTTTTACCGGCCATAGATATTATTTCCACGATCAAACCGCTGGTAGTTCCCTTGCCTTTGGTGCCGGTTACGCCGATAATATTCTTGGTCGGACTAAATTCAAAAAATAATTTAGTAGGTGACGTAATCTCCGCCCCAGCCTTTATTGCTTTTTTAATTTCTGGCTTAAAGAGCGGGTAGCCAGGAACGCGCAAAATAATATCAAACTGCTCTAAATTCTTATCAAAGTTAGCGCCCAGATTCCAGCTAATATTTTCTTTATCTAGATCTGGATATATTTTATCTAACTCTTTCTTCTGATCACAAATCACTATA
>JAUVLY010000130.1 GCA_030600505.1 Candidatus Falkowiibacteriota bacterium | reverse complement strand
TTTAATAACGAAGCAGTAGATATAGCATTTTCACAAAACAATACTACCTTTGCCCAAAAATTAAGCGCGCAAGAAAGTTTAATTGGCGGATTATGGTATCCTGCCGCTGTTGATAGTGGCACTTGGACGTATGTGGAAGCTTTGTTGGGTAGCCTGGGGCCTCGTAACGGTTTTGGAGACCGTGCAATAACCGGCCTGGCTGCTTATGGCTGGACATGGCGTTGGGCTAGTAATGATTGCCCAGTTTCTTTTACTCAACATGTTACATTTACTGTGGGTCGCCATACTCACAGATGTTGTACTAATGAATATAATTGGTACGCGATTATAAGATAGATTTTTATTATAAAAAAACCGCGCCAAGCAAGTTGTTTTTGGCGCGGTCTTATGATAGAATTATTTTATTAAGCTATTTTAGAGCAGAAAAAAGCCGCTCAGGCTTATTAAAAGGCCAAGAGCGGCGCCGGCAATAACTTGCAGGGGAGTATGGCCAATGCGTTCCAGATGGTGCGGATATTGATCATCAAGATATTTGTCTTCCTTTAAGTCTTTTACCAGGGTGTTTAAGGTACGGCCGTGCTGGCCCAGATATCGTCTAATTCCCAAAGCATCGCGAATAACAATAATGGCGAGGATTACGCACAGAGCAAAGAGCGGTGAATGCAGGCCTTCTTCCAGTCCGACAATGGCGGTCAGTGACACTATCATGGCTGAATGGCCGGAAGGCATACCGGAATAAGCCAGCAAATTTTTTAAAGCTAATTTTTGTTGGTTTGATCTAATAGAAAATTTAATAATTTGCGCTATTAGCCCCGAGACTAAGGGGAAAAGTAAAATTTGATACATAATGTCATCGTGCTTCGCACATCCCGCAGATCCCAACTCGCCGCTACGAATGGCGAGCATACGAATGAGAATAATGTATGCGGGTCATGCGAATATTAAATAGATTTTTATGGATTTTTTAATTGCAATAATTTTTGGAATTACTCAAGGTATTACAGAATTTATCCCAGTGTCCAGCTCAGGTCATTTGGTAATTTTGCATGATTTGTTTACATTGCCAATCAAGAATGATCTGGCATTTGACGTGGTTTTGCACTTAGCCACTATTCTGGCAGTGCTTATATATTTTTGGCGTGATATTACTCTAATTATAAAAAATTTACTTAAACGTAAAGATAAAATAGCCTGGTATATAATTATTGCTACAATTCCGGCCGCGATTATTGGATTTTTAGGAGAAGATATTATCACCGCTTATTTTCGCTCTACTTACGTTGTGGTAATAATGCTAATAATCGTTGGTGTATTATTTATTGCCTCAGAAAAACTAGGTAAGCAAATGAAAGATTATCAGGAATTAACTTGGAAGACGGCGCTACTAATTGGTTTGTTTCAGGCAATTGCCTTAATCCCCGGTACATCCCGGTCCGGGATTACAATCGTCGCTGGATTATTGGTGGGCCTAAAGCGTCAGCAGGCAGTTAAATTTTCCTTTTTGTTATCTTTACCGATTATTCTAGGCGCAAATTTATTCAAGCTGCCAGATTTACTGGCATCTGGCCTGGTAGCGGGTGAGTATATTATTTTATCTATCGCTTTTATAGCTGCTTTTTTTAGCGGACTGGTGGCAATTAAATATTTTTTACGTTTTAGCGCGCGACACAGCTTGCACGCTTTTGCCTACTACCGCTTTGCCCTAGCCTTTGTATCAGCCGCTTATTTATGGTGGCTTATGTGAGATACTTTCGAGTATTTAAATTCAGGATGAGATAAAAAGAGCCAAGAAGTAGAAGTACAAACAAGAATAGATAGGTTGAATATTTACTTATCTGGCTTAGGGCCAGGAAATCACTTGTCCCGGGGATAATAGAACCCATGATAGCATTACCGGTTTTATTAATAGTTTTTGTTGATGCGTTTAAGTAGTGATAATAAGAATATTCAGGAAGTGAGGCAAGAAGATTATCGCCTGACGCAGTTTCAATCGCACTAAAAGTGCTTGGCACGGCTTCTGGCAAGATAGATAATTGATTAGTAAAAGCATTGGATTTGGCAGCGGTTTGTGGATTAGCCGAAGCGATAGCCAGTGGGCGGCCGAATATTTGCACCACCAAAGTAGTTTCTTTACCGTCAAGATTGCCAGACAAAACTGCCACCCCGATCTCGGAGAATTTTTCGTTAAGAATATTTTTCCGGTGGGTAGGGGACTTAAGCCAAGCATTCATTATCCCTTCGTTAGTATAGAAGTCAACTGCCAGATTTTCGCCAATGTAGGAATATTGATACCCGGTTTCCTTGATCCAGTGGGAAAATTTCTCATCTAGGATATTATGGCCGAATTTTTGGCTAGCCATAATTGCCTGCCCCTTATCAT
>JAUVLY010000124.1 GCA_030600505.1 Candidatus Falkowiibacteriota bacterium | reverse complement strand
TAGATTACCAGAAGTCACCACAAATATTAGCATTAGATGGAGATATTCCAGAGCTTCCTGTATACTACCATCTACTGATAGCTTATGCAGCGACTGAGAAGTACTGTGCATCTGTAGGATCTCAGGGTATCTATCAACAATATGCCAGTCAACATGTAGCTATGTGGGGTCAAGTTACTAGGACACATTTACCTAAGAAGTCTATACGAGTTAGAGGATTAGTATAATGTTACCTAGAAGAATACAGATGACTCCTACTAGAACTAAGACTATTATTCTATTAAATAATGATATTTCTGTTTGCCAATCGATCTGGCTGATAAAACCATAGGACACGGCCAATATTGATACGGCAACTAGCAAGAAAAGTACTGTTATAAGTAGCGTGTTAACAGTCTTGAAGCCGAACTTAAGCATATGGTAAACCGCGGTTAAAATAAAAATTAGCCAGATCGCCAAAAATCCGTAGTAAATGTATAGAAAAATTATAAGTGGAAATGTCATAATAATTTAAATAACAAGCACCCCTGCCTGCCGGCAGGCAGGAAACTCCAAATAAATCCAAAGCGCCAAATACCAAAATAAACGTTTTGGTCATTGAAATTTGGAATTTGGAATTTATTTGTTATTTGTTATTTGAAATTTTAAATCAACTTACTTTGTTTTTCTGTTTTCTTCTTTCCTAGATGTTTATACGCTATATCGGTAACAATCCGTCCTCTGGGTGAGCGATCCAGGAAGCCGAGCCGCATTAAAAACGGCTCATAAACCTCTTCGATTGTGGCCATGTCCTCACCGGTCGCGGCCGCTATTGTATTGAGGCCAACCGGGCCGCCTTTGAATTTATCTATTATCAACTCCAGTATTTTCCGGTCAACCAGGTCCAGCCCGAGCTCGTCAACGTCCAGCATCTCAAAAGCGCTATGGCAATACTTCTCTTCAATCACGCCATTGCCTTTGACGTCGCAATAGTCCCGTACCCGCTTAAGCAGACGGTTGGCTACTCGCGGCGTCCGACGAGCGCGAGCGGCTATTTTTTCGGTAGAGTGATTGTCGATTGCTACATCCAATATCCCGGCACTGCGATCAATGATCTCCTCAATATCGTTATGCTCATAAAAATTAAGGTGATAAACCATGCCAAAACGGTCGCGGAGTGGGGCTGAAAGCAGGCTCATTTTGGTGGTTGCGCCGATTATTGTAATCCGCGGTAAGTCGATCCGTAAAGTACGCGCGCTTGGCCCTTTGCCAATAATAATATCCAGGGCATAATCTTCCATTGCCGGATAAAGTATTTCTTCAATCGTCCGGTTAAGGCGGTGAATCTCGTCAATAAACAAAATATCACCTTCTTGCAAATTGGTGAGTATCGCGGCCAAATCACCGCTCTTCTCGATTGCCGGTCCGCTGGTGATGCGAATATTAGCCCCTAATTCATTGGCTAAAATATGTGCTAAAGTGGTCTTCCCTAGTCCGGGTGCGCCATAGAGAAGGACATGTTCAATCGGCTCACTTCGTTTTTGCGCCGCCTCAATCGCTATTTGAATGTTTTCCTTGACCTTCTTTTGTCCGACATAATCACTCAACTTTTGGGGACGCAAAGTAATGTCTAACTGCTTGTCGCCATTAGTCTCTTTGCCCGTAATTATTCTATTTTTATCATCTTCTTCCATATTACTATTTTATCTAAATTCAACTCTTTAGACAAATTATTTTGCAAAAAATCTATACTATTTTTTTAATCTAATCTTATCAATCAAAGATTTTTTCTTGTTACTGTCATGAAGCGCTTTTTCTACGATAGATTTATTCTCCTTGCTAAAATCCGCCGTAAGCATCCACTCAAGGAACTCCGGATCTTCCCGGGCGACTTCCTTAAGCGACCGATCGCGATATTTGGAAAAAGCAAAATACGCCTCACCACGCAGCCAATAAAATTTTCTGGAACTGTCAAAAAATTTACTTTCTTCGCTAGAATGAATTTTGTTAATAAACTCCCAGTCCCGGCATTCTTCATATTTTTCCAGTTGCTTAACCAAAATTTCCGCTGAAACTTCAGTGTCGATGAGGGCAGTATGCCATTGCTTAAAATCCTTATTACAATAATATTCATAGGTCGAAGATAGCGTGCGGGGCACCATCTTGAGAAATAGCTTCCGGGTATCAATTATCTGCTTACTCGTATATTCAAAATCCATGCCACAACGAATAAACTCACGCCTGAGCAAGGGCAAATCAAAATTCATAATATTAAACCCGGAATAATAAGAGTCATTAAATACTTCCCAAATCTCTTGCGCCTTGTCCCGAAAAGGAGGCTTATCCTTGACGTAACGGTTGCGAATGCCATGAATTGCAATTGATTCCTTGCCAATTTTCATCTCCGGGTTAATAAGCATATCGTCTTTCTTGGTCCGAGAACTCGGCCAAACTTTAATATAGGCCAGCTCCACTATTTTGTCCGAATGCAAATTAAGACCGGTCGCCTCCATGTCAAAAATAACCAAAGGCTTATCCAGCTTAAGCAATTTAGCTATTTTTTTGTACAAATTAGTCTTTAATATCAT
>JAUVLY010000023.1 GCA_030600505.1 Candidatus Falkowiibacteriota bacterium | reverse complement strand
CTATAATTTCTTTGCCAAATAATCATCCAAATCCTTGATTGCTATCCGTTCCTGTTTCATTGTATCCCGGTCTCTGACTGTCACATCCTGATTCTCTAAACTCTCGAAATCAACAGTTGCGCAAAAGGGCGTGCCAATCTCATCCTGGCGGCGATAGCGCTTGCCAATATTGCCATTATCGTCGAACTCACAATTATATTGGCTATTAAACTTTTGATAAAGCTCCTTAGCCCTAGCTACCAGTTCCGGCTTGTTTTTGAGAAGCGGAAAAAAAGCAATTTTTATCGGGGCAATACTCACGGGGAATTTCATAACAATTCGTACTCCGTCATTTACTTTTTCTTCAGTGTAAGCCGCGTCCAAGGCTACAAGCAAACTGCGGTCTACGCCAAAAGTTGGTTCCAAAACATGCGGAACATAACGCTCATTTTTAACCGTATCAAAATATTCCAATTTTTGCCCGCTTGCCTTAGCATGCTGGGTTAAATCAAAATCACCGCGATGCGCCAAACCAAACAGCTCCTTAAAGCCAAAGCTGAATTTATACTCAATATCAATCGTTTTTTGTGAGTAGTGTGAAAGCTTTTCCTTGGCATGCTCATAGCGCCGGAGATTCTTTTTGTCCGCGCCCAGGGCCAAGGCATATTCTTCTTGTTTGTCCAGCCACTCTTCAAACAACGGTTCCCACTTGGTCTTTGGATGGATAAAATACTCGATCTCCATTTGTTCAAACTCCCGAATCCGAAAAATAAAATTACCGGCCACTATTTCGTTGCGAAAAGCTTTACCGATCTGCGCAATCCCAAACGGAACCTTGACCCGCATCGAGTCAACCACATTTTTAAAATCTACAAAAATCGCGCCCGCGGTTTCGGGCCGGAGATAAACCGGGCCTTCAATACCGTTCATTTCGGTTTTGAACATCATATTAAAACTTCTGGCCTCGGTCCAATCGCATTCACCGCAATTGGGGCAAGGAATTTTCTCTTCTCTCAACACCTTTGTCATTTCCTCATTCTGGCCCTCCAGGTCTTTGCCGGTCGCATCTTCCACTACGTGGTCAGCGCGGAAGCGGTGTTTGCATTTTTTACAATCCACCATTGAATCGTTAAACCCGCTGGTATGCCCACTCGCCTCCCAAAGCTTGGAGTGCAAAAGAATTGGACCGTCTATGCCGACAATATCCTCCCGCTCTTGTACGAATTTCTTCCACCAAAGGCGTTTGACATTATTTCGAAGCTCTACTCCATATGGAGCAAAACTCCAAGCATTGGCAAAGCCACCATAGATTTCACAGGCCGGATAAATAAACCCACGCCGCTTACATAACGACACTAATTTTTGCATTTTATCATCTGCTTTACTCATATTTTTGGTTTGTGTCATCCTGAGGAGCGAAAGCGACGAAGGATCTCGTTTCTATGTCCACGGGATTCTTCGCTTCGCTCAGAATGACAGATTTAAATAATAAAAAAACTCGTTCCAACATATTTCATGAAATACTTCATGAAATAATACTAGAACGAGGTTTTATAAAAACTCGCGGTTCCATCTAGCTTGCCCGCCGAAGCCTTGGCGTAGGCGGGTTTCCCCGCTTGCCGAAACTACTACGAACCACCTTAATTATATCTGCCTTTGTTTGGGTGCCAATCTCCCATGGCTGATAATATATTATTCTATTGTACGATATATATTATAATGGATAAAAATAATTTGTCAACATTTATATTATTAAAACTAAAACGCCCTGAATAATCAAGGCGTTTTTAAAAATATATTTATTCTTTTTTATTCCTCTATCCCATATTGCTTTCGCAGGTCTTCAGTTTGCTTTTGTATAGCCTCCATATCAATCTCCCCGCCAGCTTCCTGCTGCTCCTGCAATTGTTTTCCCATATTCGCGAAACCTTCCATCATCGCGGTTAAATCGGAAAATTCAACATTACCAGGCACAGTAAATGCCCCCTCAGACAAACGCTTTTCTTCGCACTTATAACCGACGTCATCGTCTTCCCAACCCTTAATCATCTCTTCCCAATCTTCTTGACTGTTTAGAGTCTCCTGATCTTCACCAAATTCCCCGGCCAATTCTTGCATTCGCTTAGCATTAAATTTTGTCCCGCTATTACCGGCCCACATATACGTCCAATCGCCAACCGTAAGCATTACGCCGTTCATGTTTGGCTCAGCAGACGGGTTATTCATATCAACATAAGGAAAACCGACCATCCTCATCATTTTATCCTTTATCTGGATGGTAATATCACCGCCTTCCGGTGAGTCAATCTTACACTCTATGCCCTTACCGCTCTTAACCCAGGCGGACAAAGAATTATAAACGGTTTTTTGCTCCTCCTGCTTTGGCGCAGCCACCGGTTTCTTTTTGAAACAACCGCTTAGGCCAAACACCATGGCTACCATGACCAATGAAATAATAACTCTTTTCATAAGTTTACTTTATTTTTATTATTAATTATTAAATTCGTGTTAATTCGTTTCTTATTAGTGAAAATTCGCGACCCTACATCTCTTCCAGCGTGGTTATTCCCAGAAGACCTAAACCGTTTTCTAGGACTGTTTTTGTTGACTGGAGCAGAGCCAGCCTGGCCTCTCTTATATCCTCCTCGGCTTTCAAAACCGGCACACTGTGATAATAATCATTAAAACCCTGCGCCAACTCAAACAAAAATTTCGAAATCCCGCTTGGATCCATTTTCTCCCCGGCCCGCTTGACTACTTCTGGATATTTCGAAATCTGCATCAACAGTTCATGTTCCGAAATTTCCTTAAGTTTATCGAAATATCTATTTTCTGTTTTCTGTTTTCTGTTTTCTGTTTTCTGTTTTCTGTTTTCTATTTTCTTGAAAATACTATTTATCCTAGCCACAGTATAAAGCAAATAAGCCGCGGTGTAGCCGCTGAACTCAAGAGCTTTATTAATATCAAAGGTAATTATCGCCTTGGCACTAACTTTGATCATTTCGAATTTCATCGCGCTTATCGCCAATGTGATAGCTGTCGCTTTTATCTTCTCTTCATCCCAGTCTGAATGCCGTTCCTTGGTTTCCTTAATCGCCTTATTTACAAGCTTTTGCTTTAACTCCTCATACGACACAATATTGCCGGTCCGGGATGACATTGCTCCGCCGGGCAATTTTACAAACTCATAAGCTAAATGCTTAAGCTCTTCCTTGTGGCCGATAAGCTCCAAAATCTTAAATAATTGCTTAAGATAAAGGCTTTGGGCAATATCAACGATATAAGCCGAGGTGTCGGCCTTAAACTTTTTCTGCTTAGCCCCGGCTAAGGGGATATCAGCTACCGGATACGTGGCCGTGCCATCGGAGCGCAACACCACCAGAACACCCAAATCAAACTCTTCCAAATCGGCAATCACCGCCCCCTGGCTTTCCTTTAAAATTCCTTTTTTCACTAGCTTAGGAATTAATTTTTTTCCAGCCTCGATATATTCGCTCTCATAAAAAATATGCTCAAACTTAACATCCAGCTCTGTGTAAATTTTATCAAATTGCGCAATGCTCCAATCCCGCGTCTTTTGCCAGAGCTCAAATTCAAGTCCCTTTCTGGTTTCAATTTTCTTCATCATTCCTTCAATCATTCGCTTAGCGGTTTCATTATCCTTACTCTCCTGCGCGCCCTTCACATATACCTCTGCTAAAAACTCGCCTTTGTCCGCCGTAGCTTCAGCGGAGGAGGGCTTGTTATCACCCGGTTCTTGGTCTTTAAAATATTCATTCAAGGCCCAAAGCGTTTTGGCCACATGAATGCCAAAATCATTAATATAGGAAACCGGGATGGAATCATAACCATTGGCAGTAAATACCCGGTTAAGCGCGTCGCCGTAGCTAATATTGCGCAGATGCCCGACATGATATTCTTTGTGGGTATTGGCATTGGAATATTCTAACATAATCTTTTTCTTTTTACCACTTTTATTCTTCCCATAATCATGTGACTGCCGGCTTGTCTCTTTAATTAAATCTTTGGCTAAAGAAGTAGTTTTAATTTTAAAATTTAAATACGGGCCAGCCGTATTAATTGAGCTGACTGCGTCAATTGTAGAACCAAGGCCTGACACTAAGCTTTGCGCTACTTCTGCCGGGGTCTTGCCCAACTCTTTGGAAATATTAAAGCAAGGCAAACTAATATCCCCCATTTCTTTATCTGGCGGATAGACTAAATCAGACACCCGGACTTTGTTCTCGCCTAGTGTCTGATTGATTGCCTTAATTATTGTATTTTTAATCGCATCAAGAGTATACATAAAAAATTTTCAATTTCTAATTTTCAATTTTTCAGCCAAAGGCTGACCAGCCTCTGGCTGGCAAACAATTTTCAATTTTTTAATGAATTAATTTTAAATTTTAATCCTAATAAATACCTTTTTTCCCCGTTGTATCATTAATCCTTTTTCTGTTATTTCAAAAGTCGTGTTTATGTCTTTTACAACCTCTCCATTAACCTTTATAGCCCCCTGCCCCATTAAACGTCGAGCTTCGCCTTTACTTACAGCCAATCTTTTGTCCGTAATCAATATATTAACAATATTTGTTTTTTTATTTATCTCAACATTACCACTAATCCTTATATCTTCATATGCTGATATGTCTAAATCCTTTCTTTGAAATTTACCAACAAAATCATTTTCCGCACCCTCTGCTGCTTTCTCGCCGTGACATATTCTTACTATTTCATAAGCTAATTTCATCTTCAAATTCCTAGGATTAACGCCTGAATCAAGTTGTTTCCTCATCTCTCCCACCTCTTTCATTGGCAATTTGGTGGCCAATTCAAATGCTGGAATAATAAATCCGTCTGACCAACTCATAATAATGCCGTACATATTATTTGGCTCTTCATTTAAGAATACAGCGTTACCCTCTGATTTCCCCATTTTTTTACCCTTATCATCTGCTAATAACTTCATAGTTAAAACAAATTTCTCTTTATTATTAATCGCTTTCTGGAGTATCCGGCCAGCCAGCATATTAAACATCTGGTCATTGCCTCCCACTTCCAAATCCACATCCATAGCAACCGAGTCATAACCTTGGGCGACTGGATACAATAATTCGTGAAAACCTATTGGAGTTTCTCTTATTTGTTCAACTTTTTTTAATATGATATCTTCTTTATTTAAACTTGTCATTTTCCCACAGTTTGGACAATTTATTTTATTTCCTTCAAGAGTAACAGTGTCTAAATTATTTAATTGTATTGGTGATTTCCATTCAAAATTACAATGCCGACATTTTACAACTGTCAAATTTCTTTTAAACATATCTCTTTGAATCATTTGCTGAACCGTAAAATTGCTTGATACTTCAATTAAATCTTTAAAACTCATCTTATCACTCCACTTGCTATTATACATTACCTTAGCGGCATTATTACCGCTGAAGCGTAAATACGCGCTAGCTTGTTTTTTATAATCTTTAGCATTCATCAAAACTTGTTTACGTGTCATTTTTTTTCTAGTTGTTTCTTTGTCAGTCGGGTCACCAATCATTCCGGTAAAATCTCCAATTAAAAAAATAACTTCGTGTCCTAACTCTTGAAATTGGGATAATTTATTAATTAAAACTGCATTACCAATATGAAGAGAGAGGGCGCTTGGGTCAAAACCGCAATAAAGCCGGATGCGCTTACCGCTCATCAATTGCTTTTTTAGTGTTTCTTTATTGGGATAAATTTTCTCCACTCCCCGGCTTAACACTTCTTCAATTTTCTTTTCATCAATTTGTATCTTAGCCATATAATTTTTATGACCCTAGACTAATAAAAATAGTTATGCTATACTATTTTTGCTAATCGGCCTTTTTATTTATTTTATTGATTTCTTTAATTTTCTTTTCTTTCTTAATCACCTTTTCTTCCTCCTTAACTTCTTCCACGGCTTGGCGTTTGGCTTTGTAGAACTCCATTAAAGAAAAAACCAAAATACAAGCCAGGATTATACCGATAATATTCAAACAAAAAGCGCCCAAGACATCGCGCAGTATTCCCCATTCGGCGTGCGCCAGGGCCAAGCCGATCGCGGTCAAAGGCGGGATCAAAGTAACAGTTACCGCTACACCCGGCAAGGTGTCGGTAAGGACAGGCTTAACCCAGGCATAGCTGGCGGCCAAACCGGCCACAATCGCTATTAAAAGGGTAAACAAGGACGGTTTCATAATAAAAATTATCTCCGACCGGCTGATCGGTATATGGCTGACCAAACCAACAACCAAAGAGACAATAAAAGCCAAAATTAAAGCAGTTAGTAAGATGCGGAGTGAACGGATGATCACCCGCTTTTCATTAATTACTATGCCCAGAGACAGGGCCAAAATAGGAGAAAGCAAAGGGGTAACCAACATACCACCGATTACCAGGATGATATTGGCTGATAATATCCCCATAGCCACGATTATGGTGGACATTACCACCAAAAAATAAAAATCCGCGCTTGGGGCACTGGCATCAATAACCTTAGTACAAAATTTATTCCTATTATACTGGTTAATTTTAAATAAATTTCCTATTGGCATATGTGGATAGTTAATACTTATTACTCTTTATATTTTACATAATTTGCCTTATTTTGGCAAATTTTCCAATTTTCCTAATTTAAAAATTTATGTTATACTTAATATAACAAAAATCCCCATGCTTAGATTAAAACAAAAAACAAAAATAAATACAGTAATTTTATTACTGTTTTGTTTTTGCGTAAGCGGCGCGAGTCTAGTTGAAGTAGTAAATGCTTCCACTGAACTCGCGTCGCTTTCTTTTCTCATAGACAAAGAGAATTTTCTTGATCCAAACTATTTATATGTTGACATTACGATGAATCCCAATCTTAATTCTATTAACGCCGCACTTACGGGAATAGAGTTTGACCCTCAAGCCTTGGAATTAATAACCGCCACCACTGCTTCCAGCTGTCCGCTCCTGATTGGAGAATTTATTGACAATCAGTTAGGCCGCACTGATCTGATGTGCGGCGCGCCCGTGGCCATAAGCGATAACTCCACCCTCTTTCATCTTACTTTTAAAAAGAAAACTCCTGATTTCACCAGCCTTAACTTCCTTGGCCACTCCGCCCTCCTCTCCGCCGACGGCTACGGTAGCCCGGTCCCGGTACAACTGGAGAGTCATGATATATTTATTGTAAAATAATTTTATAGAAATAAAAAAACCGCCTTTGCCAATATTTGGATAGAGTGGTTTTTTGATTGACAATAAATAATATTTATATTAAAGTAATAAATTCTTTTGCCCTTACTAAAAACTAACGAAACCATCAAAAAAGGAGGATTTAAAATGAGTGATCACAAATATCGGATTTATATCACAAAAAACCCCAACGACACCAAAAAATTAAGTATCGCAGATTTAATTGATACCGGTGTCCAAACCGTAGAAAGAGAATTAAAGCTGGGTGATGTCGTCGAATTAGAAGCTGATGACCATGTTGTCCATGGTGTGGTGATTAAAATCGAAGACGAGGCAAAGCCCAAAATGACGATTCTCCGAGAAGTCGGAAGAATTAACAAAGTTGTAAAAATAGTCTGAAAAAAAATGAATCAACCCTTCCTTTCAAAAAAAATAGGATGATTGTCTCCCAATCATCCCTTTTTATTTATCTTTCTCCTTATCTTCTCTAGCGCCCATGATTATGGCGCCGATTTGCCAAACCGCCAAATTTAGTACTTGACTAAATCCCTTGTTCTTACTATCATTAAATAGCAATTAAGAAGGGTTCTTTGATAAAAACAAAATAAACAGCAAAACATATCCCCCTGCTGCCTTTAATTCATATTTTTTGAGACGCATGGTCCAAGCTGAACTGCCATTGGTATATTCAAGTATATACCAAATATTATTTAGATCCCCGAAATACGTTTTACCTCTTAGATGGAAGGCAGTTTTTGTTTTGCTAATTATCTACATAATCATTCTAAGCACTATTACCTTTGCCACAGCCACACAATCATACACTAAAACAGGTAAAGTACTGGGAGTGAATGAACAAGTACCAGCTGCTGCCAATCTGGAGCAGTCGTCCCAAGCGGCCCAAGTCAAGATGACTGCCACTGTGGCTGGCTGGTATGAGGTAGAGGAAATTGACAATGAAAATATACATGTAAAGACCAATATGAAAGTCTGGGTAAACGGCCGCGAGTTTATCCGCTGCGATGACTGTGACCAAAGTAAACTTGACCCATCTTTGCTTGAGTTTTAAATAAAAGTTTCTCAATAAAAAACCATCCGCACTGAACCGTACCCCGTTTAGTGGACACGGATAAAAAACTATTTACACGCTACTAAAAGATGATTTCTGTAACACACAGGGGTCATCTTTTTTAAATCCCATTGATATCGGCCATGATTGTAGTAGTCCATATAACCCGCTATCATCTGTTTCAACTCTTCAAATGTTTTACAGTTCCGGTAATCTATATCATCCTTGAGATGTCCAAAAAACGATTCTATGGGCGCGTTATCAATGCAATTTCCCTTTCTCGACATTGACTGGACCATGTCCAGACTTTTAATCTCTCTAATATATTCCGGATGGGTGTAATGAAAGCCCTGATCTGAATGAATCATTACATCCTTAAATGAATTTATGGGCAAGTCCTTGTTGTTCACCATGCTCTTGATGGTGTCAAACACAATGGGCATAGTTAGATTATTGGTTAAATTCCAGGCTACTATCTCACCAGTGGCGATATCTTTAATAATTGAAAGATAGGCCAGGCGGTGGTAGTAAGGCAAGTAAGTGATATCAGTGCAAAATACTTTGTAAGGAACAGTTTGTTTAAAATTCCGATTCAGGAGGTTGGCGCAGGTCCGATGTTCCTGCGTCTTTTTCATGATCTGGCGGTAGGGGTTAATTTTTCTTATCTTCGTGAATAGATGATATTTATTTTTTATTCGGACGATCTTCTTATGATTCATAACCACGTTTTTGTCTGATTTTAGCTTCATTTGTATCGCCCTAAAGCCATATTTGCCTTTTCCTTGCTCGAAAATCTCCTTTATGAGCAGATAATCATCATAGTCCTTTTCTGGCTCATCCGCTTGTTGTAACCATTTGTAATAGCCGCTTCGGGAAACTTTCGCTATTTCGCAGAGCAGCTTGATGCTCATGTTTAGCTCTTTAATGAGCTGATACTTTTGGTATGGCCGCAGTTTTACTCCTTTCGCGCGACCCGGAGTTTGGCTAAAAAATCGTTTTCCGCTTTTAAGTAGGCGACTTTGGCCTCGAGATATTCAATTTTTTCTTTGTCTGTCAGGTTCTTGGTTTTGGGCCGACCGCCTTTCTTGCCCCGCTTATCCTCTGATAACCTAGCGACTCCCTTGGTCCTAAATGTTCTCCGCCACCTACTCAAACATCCCTTTGGGGTTTTTGCTCCAATGATCGCTAAATTAAATTCTGCTTGAATAAATATTTCTGTCGGCGGCACACCTTCCTCGTAATACTGCTTAACAGCCCTTATCTTAAAATCGGGATGGTAGGTAATTGCCTTGGGCGTGCACCTAACAACATTTTTGTTGATAAGCAGTTGCTCTATTTGTTCCTGGGTAAACATGTTTTTATACATACAATTTATTATGAGTTTATTATACATTATTTGAACCACTAAAAAAGTGGACAC
>JAUVLY010000053.1 GCA_030600505.1 Candidatus Falkowiibacteriota bacterium | reverse complement strand
ACGAAAGAACTGAGCACTTAATGATTGGCGTTCAGGAGGTGGCTCGTGACCAGGTAGTTCGTTATGGGATTGTTGATGTTGAGCCAGATACAATGAAAATAAAAGGAATAGTCGAGAAACCAACAGTAGAAGAAGCGCCGTCAAATTTGGCTGATTTTGGGCGAATGATTTTAAACCAGGATATAGTTGATGTCCTTAAAAAGACAGCTCTAGGAAAGGGTAATGAGCTTTGGATCGTTGACGCCATTGCTAAATATATTAAAGACGGTGGTGATTTTTATGCTAAAAAAGTTGAGGACGGTGAATGGCTGACAACCGGAGACCCGCTTAATTATTTGATAACTTCTCTTAAATACGCCATGGACAGGAAAGATATTGGCAGAGAGTTAATGGAATTTTTTAATAAGGAAGTATGTAGTAGGTAGCTTTTAGGTTTTAGCTGTTAGCTTTTTAGTTAATAAAAATCCACCATGGTTGGTGGATTTTTAAAATGTTTATTATTTATTTGATCGCAATTTCCTAAAACCTAAAACCTAAAACCTAATTACTGTATCGTCAACTTATAAACACCTTCTTGATTGCCGATGCGGGCCGAGAAATATAGGGTTTTGCCGTTCAGATCCAGCACTGGTCCTTTGATGTCGTCAAATTCCAGGAGACGGGTTATATTGAATTTATCCCGTTTATCAAGTTCAATTGTGTTTATATTTTTGCTGGTCGCGTAAATTACATAATTATTGCTGGGGTGCCAAATGATTTTTTTGATCGGCTCGCTGATGCGGGTTAAAAGCGTGCGGTTCTGGTGGTTTGCGTCGTAGAGCCAAATTTCGAAATCGTTAGCAAAGAGCAGAGAATTATTATTTATCCAGACACTTTCTTTTGTGTTGCTAATAGCGTCCTTTAATATTTTGAAAGTGGAAAAAGGGTCGATTAAGTACAAAATTTGATGTTTGTCGTCATAAAGATTAAGAAGGTTATGTGCCTGGTGCGCGAAATGATACTCAGCTTTAGGTAGGTCGAAATTGATATTTAGCTCATTATCCTTGATATTTTGAATTGACAGCTGGGAACTTTGCTCCCCTCTGGCCACGGTAAATAGATTTGAATCCTTAACTAAGAAGTCGTCGAAGGAAAGTTCGCTTTTGACGGTTTCTATTTTTTTGTTATTAATATTATAGCTTTGCAGGCTGTTATCTAATTTATAGATCAGACTGTCATTGTCTTGCCATTTAATTTTAGTGTTTTTTGGATTAATAATAGAAGATAGATCTTGGTCTTTCGCGCGGTCATTTAAATCAAACAGATAGCTATTGGCGATTAAATATTTATTGTCAGGCGACCAATTGTAGTTAATTGTTTCCTCCCCGGTGCTAGTACTGACAACAGTATGAATATTTTCGTTTTTTAGTTCAATCAAAGTGAGGTTGTCATTTCCTCTGGCTGTTAAGTATTTATTGTCCGGTGATAGCGCGATATGAGCGTATTGGCCGCTATTTATTAGCCGGGGGATGTCATTTTTAAAGAGAACCACGTCTTCGGCGTAAGTGGATTGCCCGGGCTCAACCACTAATTTTTTTTGCCAAGGCCAATAGCCGGACAATTCAAGCCGGACATCATATTCCTTTGGCAAAAGATTTTTGATTTTAGTGGGAGTGCTAATGTGTGATTGAGCACTGTCAAAAAAGCTCGCCAAAGGGCGGCGTTGTTGTTTGTTATTAAGAAAAATACTGGCCCCCCTGGGTTCGGTATCCAGTATTAATATTCCGGTTTTTTGAATGCGAAAACCACCCCCGATCCTAAGGCCGGTCGCATAGAGCGAGACCAAGGGGGTTATGATCAGAAATGCGATTATAAATAGAATGTAGAGTATTCGTCGTTGATTGAGATTCATTATACATATGTCATTCTGATCCAGCCCCAGTTTGAAAAACTGGGGCTGGAGAAGAATCTCGAGAAATGACCACGGGATCCTTCGCCCCGCAGAAGCGGGACTCAGGATGACAATTATAAAAAATTAAAAATTGAGTTTTTCGATTGCCTTGATGTCGGCGCCAAGCTTATTAAGCCGCGTAACTATATTTTCATAGCCCCGGTCAATAGAGTAAGAATTACGAAGGATGGAGCGGCCTTTGGCCGCTAGCATACAGATAAGTAGATTGATCGAGGGACGCAGGGCCGGCGGACAGATGATTTCACCCCCTTTAAGTTCGCTCGGCCCGGTTACGGCTACCCGATGCGGATCCAGAAGTTTTATATCAGCTCCCAATTTATTTAATTCCGTATAATAAATTGCCCGGTTTTCATAGATCCAGTCATGGACCAATGTGGTGCCTTTAGTTTGCGTCAGGATCGGGATAAATAAGGGTAGATTATCAATGTTCAAACCCGGATAGGGGAGGGGGTGTAGCTTGTCAGGCAACGCGGTTAACTCGCCAGGCTTAATGCTAATATCAACCAAATCAAAATATTTATTGTCAGATTTATAAGGTTGGCTAATATTAAATTTTTGCCCCATTAATCTTAGCTTTTCCAGCTCCAGGCGCAGAAAGTCTATTGGGCAGTGGGTAATCTCCAGACTGGATTTAGTTGTAATAGCAATAGAAATAAAGGCCATGCTTTCAATCGGGTCCGGCATAATAGGATAGTCTTTGATTGGTTTTAATTTATTTACTCCCTCGATTGTCAAGGTCGGAGTGCCAATCCCTTCTATCTTTGCCCCGGCCTGACGTAGGAATATACAGAGGTCTTGCACCATATAATTTGAAGCCGCAAAATGAATAATGGTTTTACCCGGAGTCAGCACGGCCGCCATTATGGTATTCTCCGTGGCCGTGTCAGCCACTTCATACATGGTGAATTCACTGGCCTTAATATTTTTTTTATTTATTTTATAGCAGTCATCAAGGCATTGTACCTCTACCCCCAAATGTTCAAGGGCAATAGTATAGGGGCTAACTGTACGTTTGCCTAGTTTGCAGCCACTGGCTTTGGGCAGGGTAAATTTATCTTGGTGTGATAGTAAGGCACCCATCAGCAGTAGGCCGGACCTGGTTTTGATGAATGATTCGCGGTTGATATTCCCGGGATCTAAATTTCCGGGATTAATAATTTCAAGTTCATGCTCACCTGCCCAGCTTACTTTAATGTTTAAAGATTCCAGGATTTCAATAATCCTTTTTACTTCTTCAATTACCGGTACATTTATTAAAGTAGTTTTTCCTTCCAGCATCGCGGTCGCGCAAAGAATCGCTACCGCTGAATTTTTCGCTGAGTTTGTCTTTATCGTTCCGGATAATTTTTTCCCGCCATTGATTATAAAATTAGACATGAATTTATTTGTTTTGATTATCTATTAAATAAAAATTAAACTATAATTATATATTAGTGTTATTTTAGATAAAATACAAGTATGTAATATGCAATACTGTTCCTTGCCCATTTATGAGTAAATATGTTAAAATTAAAAAGGTAAAATTAAAATGAAAAGTAATAAGACATAAATAATAAGTCTATTACCAAATTTTGCGTATATTCTTATTATTTGTGTCTTATTTCTTATTACTTATATTTTATTTTCTTATTTTTTTATTTTCTTATTTTTTTATTTAAAACATGGAGGAAAATACAAAATCAAAAAAAATTAAGCGAATTATCTGGGTGATATTAGTGATAATATTGCTTTGGGTCAGCTTTGGCGCCGGCGTGTATTTGACCGGAAAAAATGAAGTATTACAAAAATTGGCGGCTAAAGAAGTAGTTTACGTAGGTCAGTTGCTGGGTAAATATCAGGAAATTGAACCCGGTACGATTAGCCAGGATATAGACTTTGATCTTTTTTGGCAAGTCTGGGACGCGATTGAAGAAACTTATGTTGACAGGGAAGATTTAAATGAAAAAGTTTTATTTTATGGCGCCTTAAAGGGCTTAGTATCATCAATCGGCGACCCATATACGGTTTTTATGGATCCAAAGATCGCGCGTGAATTCCAGGATGATTTAAAGGGGACATTTGAAGGTATTGGCGCGGAGATCGGTATTAAGAACGATGTTTTAACAATTATTGCCCCATTGCCTGATATGCCGGCGGAAAAGGCGGGTCTTAGAGCCGGTGATTTAGTTTTGGCCATAGATGAAAATAGTACTATGGGAATCTCCATTGATGAAGCGGTTAACAAGATTCGGGGGCCTAAAGACACGGACGTAATTTTAGCGATTAAGCGTGAGGGGGAGGACAAGGTAAGGGAAATAACTATTACCCGGGGCAAGATAGTGGTCAGCAGTGTGAGGACAGAGCTCAGGGAGGATGGAATATATTCAATTAAAATTACGAATTTTAATGATGATACAAAAAGATTGTTTGATAAGGCAGTCAGGGAAATAATCGAGAGCAACCCGGAAGGGGTTATCCTGGATTTGAGGAATAACCCCGGTGGCTACCTGGATACGGCAATTGAGATTGCCAGTGAGTGGATAGAAACCGATGTTGTGGTAGCGGAGAAATATAGCGACGGACGCATAATGGAGCATCTGGCCCGGGGTCGGGCCAGGCTTAAGGATTTTCCGGCGGCAGTGTTGGTTAATCAAGGCAGTGCTTCGGCTTCCGAGATCGTATCTGGCGCGCTTCAGGATTATAACGAAGGGGTGGTAATAGGTATGCAAACTTTTGGTAAAGGTTCGGTCCAGACTTTAAACAAATTTGATGACGGTTCATCGGTAAAGATCACGGTTGCCAAATGGCTGACGCCAAATGGGCGGAGTATTAATGATGAAGGGATTATGCCGGATTACGAAATTGATCTTACGCATGAAGATTTTGAAACAAATAATGATCCCCAGTTTGATGCGGCGGTTGCCCTACTCAAGGGGGAAGAAATTTCAACATCCACTCCTGAAGTAGACGATGTTGATATTAGTACTTCAAGTAAAGATATTGAGTGAGCACCAAGCACCAAACAGCAAATAAATTACAAGCACCAAATTAAAAATTCCAAACAGTTTTGGTCATTGTAATTTTGAATTTGAATTTTATTTGGAATTTGGTGTTTGTAATTTTTAGATAATTAGATAATATATTCAAAACACATGAAAGTCGTACTACTACAATCAACGCCTAAACTCGGCAACAAAGGAGACATCAAGGAAATACCGGACGGTTATGCCCGGAATTATTTAATTCCCAATGGAATTGCCGATATCCTTACCAAACATACCCTGAATATGTTAAGCGCTCAGGCGGTTAAGAGAGAGCGCTTAAAGAAGCAAGATAATAAAGACAAAATCAAGATTGTCAGTCAGCTGGATCGTAAACGGATTGTTGTAAGCGCTAAGGTGAATGATGCCGGTACTCTTTACGCCGGTTTGGATAAAAAAGCAATTTCCAAGGAATTAAAGGCTTTGGGATTTAATGTAGAGCCTTTTGAAATTAAACTAAGGCAGCCAATTAAAAAATTTGGCAAACATACAGTGGAATTGCGTATAGGCCGGAAAAAGGCTACAATAAAACTGGAAGTTTTAAAAGAAAAAATAGACTAATATAAACAACTGTCATCCTGAACGAAGCGTAAGCGGAGTGAAGGATCTCGTCTCTACATTCACGGGATTCTTCGCTCCGCTCAGAATGACAATAATATAATATTTCATCCCCTTTATATGAAATCCAAAAAAACTAAGAAGAAAAAACCTTCAACAAAATTTATTTTTGTGGTTGGCGGCGTTCTTTCCGGGGTTGGAAAAGGCGTAACCACGGCCTCTATTGGCCGGATTATGTTGTCCAAAGGCTACAAGGTTAGCTGTATAAAAGTTGACCCCTACGTTAATGTTGATGCCGGTACAATGAATCCCGTTGAGCACGGTGAGGTCTTTGTAACCGAAGACGGCGACGAAACCGACCAGGATATTGGCAATTATGAGCGGTTTCTAAACCAGAATATTTACCGCGAAAATTATATGACCACCGGCCGGGTTTACCAGACCGTGATCCAGAAAGAGCGGAATCTTGAATATGGGGGGAAATGCGTACAGGTAGTGCCGCATGTGCCGATGGAGATCCGCCGCCGCATAGAAGAGGCGGTCAAAAAAACCAAATCCGAAATAATGGTAATTGAAGTAGGCGGTACGGCCGGGGAATATGAGAATTTATTGTTTCTTGAAGCCGCTCGCTATATGAAAATGGAGAATCCGGACGACGTATTGTTTGTGATGGTGTCTTACTTGCCGATTCCGGCCAAAGTGGGGGAGA
>JAUVLY010000058.1 GCA_030600505.1 Candidatus Falkowiibacteriota bacterium | reverse complement strand
AGCTGGGATGAAATGTTTATGAATCTGGCCATAATTTCATCCAAGCGAACCGCTTGCAAATATCATGAAACCGCAGCTGTTATTGTAGATAAAAACCACCGCATTATTTCTATCGGCTACAATGGCCCGACCGCGGGCGATGTCCATTGCATTGACCCTGACGTAGGTTGTGCCAAGGTTGATGGCGACCCCAAGACCGGCAAATTAAAACGCTGCCGCGGCGCCCACGCCGAGATAAACGCGATTATCAATGCCTTTGACGGCACCCGCTTGCGCGGCGCTATTATCTATACCGTGCTTACGCCTTGTTATGATTGCATGAAAGCCTTGAATAACGTTGGTATCAAAGAATTGGTTTACTTGCATGATTACCATCGCATTCAAACCGGCGGGGAAAAAATAGAAGATGAGAATGAATCGGACGAACTGGCTGCTATGGCCGGTATTGCTGTCCGCCGATATCAAGGCACTATTTATTGTAAATTCCCAAAAGAGTACAATATTATAGACGAAAACAAAGAAGATTGTACTATGGGTTGCAGTAGTTAATTTCCGCGTTAAATCAGCGTAGTAATCTGCGCCTGTCCTGAGCTTGTCGAAGGGTTAAATCCGCGGAAAAAGTTAGTTAGAAAATTTAAATGTAACTATTTAATATTAGTTTTAAAAATATCGCCCTCATGATACTCGGAATAAAAAAACTTCACGAATTAGTGAAGAAAGATAAATTAGTTGAGAATCTTTGCGACCGGGAGCTCAGTAGCCCGGAAGGGGCTGGATTTGACTTGCGTTTAGCCGAAGTGTTTGAGCTGGACAATAAAGGTGATGATTATTTCCTGGGTGTGGAAGAAAGAAATACACCGGACGTAGTCTCGGTAGCTATTAATGATAAATCTAAATCTGAAACTGATAATTCATTTATTTTTGAACCAGGTAAATACTATCTTATTAAAACCATGGAAAAGGTAAATCTCCCCACTACCCTGTCTGGCATCATCTTTCCCCGCACTACCCTATTCCGCTCCGGGCTCGCGCTTTTCAACGGTGTTGTCCAGCCCGGTTACTCCGGCGAGCTTTCCTTTGGTATTTGCAACCTGGGGAAATCAAAAATTCGAGTCGCTTTCGGCGCCCGCGTCGTGCATATCACATTTCACGAAGTTCTAGGTGAGGGCAATCAATACCGCGGCCAATGGCAAGGGGGACGGGTCGCTACCGGGGGTAAAGAAACACAAATATAAAATACTGAATGCAAATCACGCGAATGAAATGCAAATCTACAAATAAATAATTAACAATTTATTCCTTTCCCTTGTAATATTTATGAGTAAAGTTATTTACAAGGAATTATCATACTTGATTACTGGGCTACTATACAAAACACACAATGATCTTGGCAGATATAAAAACGAAAAACAGTATGGAGATTATTTTGAGTTTATATTAAAGAAAAATAATATTAAATATTTAAGAGAAGCAAAGCTTGATGTTTCATTCCCTGGAGAAAAAAACAGAAGAAATGTGTGTGATTTTATAATTGAGAACAAAATTGTAGTTGAATTTAAAGCAAACAAATTTTTAATGAGAGAGGATTATTTCCAAATTAAAAGATACTTATCTTCTTCGAGATTGAAACTTGGAATTCTGGTAAATTTTCGGCAAAAATATATTACACCAAAAAGAATTTTAAATAACGAAATAGAATAAATGGTTTTGCTAGTCATTCGTAGATTTGCATACCATTTGTAGATTTGCATTATGCCAAACAAACATCCTGAATATCAATATCTAGATCTGCTTCAAGACATTTTGGATAACGGAGCGGATAAAAAACTCTTTTTTAATCAAGTCGTGCTTGATCGATATAAAGAACAAGGACAAGAGCCACCTTTTATTCGCGGAGTTTTTGGCCGACAAATAAGATTTGATTTAAGTAAAGGCTTTCCTTTATTAACAACTAAAAAAACATTCTGGCGAGGAGTTGCAATAGAATTACTATGGTTTTTGTCAGGAAGCTCAAACATCAAACCTCTACTGGATCAAAATGTGCATATTTGGGACGAGTGGGCCTGGAAACATTACACAATGTGGGCAAAAAAAAATGCGCCCAAAGAGGATATGACCCAAGAGGAATTAATTAAAAAAATGACAGATTTGCCCGAGAATGATCCTTTTGTACAAAAATGGGGAGATTTAATAACTATTTATGGCCGCATGTGGAGGCGCTGGCCAGCAAGCGACGGACGTGAAATAGATCAATTAGCCTGGGTAATCAAAGGACTTAAAGATAAGCCATACAGAAAATCGTATGTTGTAAATGCCTGGAATCCTGATTTCATTTATGCAATGGCTTCAGAGGGACAAAAATCACAGGTTCCGCCATTCTGCCACACTATGTTTCAGTTTCAAGTTGCTAATGACAAGCTTAATCTTGGATTATACCAACGAAGTGCTGATGTTTTTCTTGGCGTACCCTTTAATATTGCCAGCTATGCGTTACTACTTTTAATGGTTTCCCGCGCCACCGGCATTGAGCCGGGTGATTTTGTCCATACTTTTGGCGATGTACATATTTATTCTAACCATTTTGAGCAAGTTAAAGAACAAATCGCGCGTAAACCCCTGCCTTTCCCGACTGTGAAACTAAATCCAGATATTAAAAATATTGATGACTTTAAATACGAAGATATTACCCTGGAAAATTACAAAGCTCACCCATCTCTCAAAGCAGAAATAGCCACCATCGGAGGATTTGAATAAATTACTAATTCTATCTATTAGAACTAAATGTCTAAAAAAAAATTGATTATCGGTCTGGTTGGGGAGATATCATCCGGCAAAGGCGCGGTTAATAAATATTTAGAAAAAAAATATAAGGCGCGTACATTTCGATTTTCAACAATTCTGCGTGACGTGCTGGATAGAATATATTTTCTAAATTCCCGCCAGAATATGCAGCTATTGTCTACCGTACTAAGGCAAAATTTTGGAGAAAATGTCTTGTCCAAGGTAATGACCAAGGATGTAAAAAAAACAGAAGAGAATATTATCGCGGTTGACGGTATCAGGAGACAGGCGGACATTGAATATCTTCGAAAAATTAAAGGATTTATATTGGTTCAAATTCAAGTTGATTCAAAAATCAGATACCAAAGAATGATTGACAGAAACGAAAACAAAGGAGACACAAGCAAATCCTATGAAAAATTCCTGGCTGACAGCAAAGAAGAGGCTGACGCTGATATTCCAGAAGTAATGAAAACCGCTGATTATTCCCTAAATAATAACGGCACGATTAGTGACTTGCATAAACAAATAGACAAAATAATAAAAAGTTTAAAATAACTATGAAAATAACCTTAATGATGGCGGTTACCGCTGACGGACTAATCGCTAAAAATTCAGAGCACTTCCCGGATTGGACCAGTGCGGAGGACAAAAGTTTATTCCAGAAAATTTCAAAAGAATATGGAGTTATGATATTTGGTGAATCTACTTTTAATACCTTCCCCGCTCCCCTGCCCGGCCGCCTTAACGTTGTTTTTACACTGGAAAAAGATCCAAAGCCAGTGGAGGGAGTTAAATGGGTAACCGGCGATATTGAAGCAGTAATAAAAGAATTAGAATCAGAAGGCCACAATAAAGCCCTCTTGGGCGGAGGCGCTTATTTAAACTCATTATTTTTGGAAAAAAACTTAATTGACGAAATAATCCTAACCATTGAACCGCTTATTTTTGGTAAAGGCCTGGGAGTCTTTTCAAAAGACCTGGACGCGAAATTAGAATTAATAGAACTTAAAAAACTAAACACAAACTCTATAATGCTCCATTATAAAGTTTTGAAAAACTAAAATAACTAAATGCAAGTAGTAATATTCGGTCCGCAAGGATCAGGCAAGGGAACGCAAGCAAAAATCCTAACTGACAAATTCAATATTCCGCATATTTCCACCGGGGTTATTTTTCGCACACACATGAAAAAGCAAACTAAAATAGGCAAAAAAATTGCCATTCTTATAAATAACGGCGACTTAGTACCGGACGAAATAACTAACTCTATTATTAAAAAACGTTTGCGAAAATTTGACACCAAAAACGGCTTTATCCTGGATGGCTATCCGCGCGATTTGGCCCAAGCCGAATATTTAAATACAATAACCCAATTGGATTTTGCCCTGGAAATCTGGATAAGCGATATTGTCGCGGTTGAGAGAATAAGCCAGCGCCGAATTTGCTCTAAATGCAAAAGTGTATACCACTTAGTAAGCAAACCGCCCAAAAACGAACAAACTTGCGATATTTGCCACGGTGATTTAACTACCAGACAAGACGATAAGCCAAACGCCGTTAAAAAACGCCTTAACCTTTACCATTCCCGGACCGAATCTCTAATAGGATTTTATAAAAAAGAAAATATTTTTCACCAAATAGACGGCGAAAAAACAATCACAAAAGTAAGCGAGAAGATTTTGAAAATTATAGAATAATAGCTTATCTCTTCTGTCATCCTGCTTGTCCGCCGAAGCTTCAGCGTAGGAGGGAGGAGCGTAGCGACGAAGGATCCCGTCACTATACCCACGAGATTCTTCACCCGCTTCGCGGACTTTGAATGACATAAAAATTAAGCCAAGGAGGAGCGCTTAACCTGCGCTTCTTTTTATAGCCCTATGAACTTACACTGTTACGTAACAATGAACGTAGATATCTACGTTCATCAAAAATTTGACATTAGTAGTTGCTAAAATCAAAATTAACAAATATTATATACTTATGAATAATTTTGACCAAAAAAAAGGTAAATTTATTGTTATTGACGGTACTGACGGCTCGGGTAAAACTACCCAAACCGCTTTACTTAAAGAGTGGCTGGAATACTCCGGATTTGAGGTGAAAACTATCTCCTTTCCGCAAAACGACACCAAATCTGCCGGCTTGGTGGAGGAATATTTGGAAGGCAAATACGGCGAAGCCAAGGAAGTTAGTCCTTATACAGCCTCGGTTTTTTACGCGGTTGACCGTTTTGATGCCAGCTTTAAAATTAAAGAATATTTGCGTCAAGGAAAAATAGTCCTGGCTGACCGCTACGTTACCTCCAATCTGGCCCACCAGGGCGGTAAAATTAATAATAAACTGGACCGCTCTACTTTTTATGACTGGGTCAGGAATTTTGAATACAAACTTTTTAATATCCCGCAACCGGACGCGGTTTTTATTCTTCATGTGGAAACCGAAATTTCCCAATCACTAGCCTTGATGAACCATAATGAAGACTGGCAAGGCAAAACCAATGATATCCATGAAAAAAGCCTAGACCATTTGCGCCAGGCGGAAAAAATATATCTGGAACTAGCGGCAATGTACCCGGAAATTAAGGTGATCAAATGCACCCGGAACAATAGAATAATGCCCAAAGACGAAATTAGTGAATTGCTCTGGGCCCAGGTTAAAACCTTATTAAATATCCGCGAATATCATATAAACCAAAAATCGCCTGAACCAATTCCAGTAATCCCTGGGGCCAAGAAAGGCCAGGCAATAGAATTTACCCGGCTCTCAGAATTGGCCTTAATGCCCCAATTCAACGCCCTTGATAATAGCTATCTATTAAGCGCGGCTGATTATTATTCCATCCCGCCCGGCTCAACCCTGAATGTCACAACTGGATTAAAAATATTACTCCCACCCGGGGCCTTTGGCTGGATCGTTGACACC
>JAUVLY010000123.1 GCA_030600505.1 Candidatus Falkowiibacteriota bacterium | reverse complement strand
GAAGTTGAATAAAAACAGTGTGAGAAAAACAAAAATAAAATATAAGAAATGCCGTCTAGTTAATAAGCTATTATTGGGGTTGATAATATTTACCGGTGTTGGTTTTATTATTGTTACTAACGATATCGCGGTTCAAGGTTTTGTCTTGGCCGAGCTTAAGACTGATTTGTTAATAATGGAAAAAGCAAATGCCGAATATGAATTAACGGCTTTAAGGCTGGAATCAATGTCCAACGTAAATGAGCGCGCTAAGGAGCTTAAAATGGTAAAGGTGGATGATGTTGAATATATTAGCGTAACCGATACTAGCGTGGCTATTAAATAAATGTTATTTTTGCTAGCGCACAAAGCCGCGCTACGAATGCGGCACCCGCCTACGCTAAAGCTTCGGACGGGCAAGCATGCGAATTTAGATTTTAAACACCTTGTGTTCTCTGGCACAAGTGATGATATTAGCTATTACTTTAATGCCACATGATTGCCCGTAAAAGAAAAATTAAAAAAATTGCCGCAAGTAACCGTCTTAGATTTCTCTTGACGGTTGTTTTTTTTCTCGCTGGACTGGTTGCTTATCGGCTTGTTGTCTTGCAATGGCTGCAACATGACTGGTACACGGTTTTAGCCAGCGACCAGCATCAAGTATTTAATAAATTGGAGCCAAAACGAGGGCAAATTTTTATGTCGGATATTGTTAACGAGAATATTGAGCTTTTTCCACTGGCAATTAATAAGGATTTTGCTTTGGTTTATACCGTGCCCCGGGACGTTAGTGATGCCGCTGGAGCGGCAGAAAAGTTATATGAGATATTTGACAAGGAAAATATTGAGGCAGAGGTAGAGAAAGCCTTGGAAGAAGATGAATATTTTAAAGAGATTGATACTAGTGAGAATCTCAGTCCCAGGGACGTGAGGGAAAGGTTGGAATTTAGAGATATTAAAAAAGAATTGGAGATTAAAATAAAGGAAGAGAAAAAAATAAATGAATATTTAGCTAAACTGACTAAGCGTAACGATCCTTATGAACCGATAAAAAGGAAGGTAGATGAAGAGGATCTTGCTAAGCTTATGGAGTCTGAATTTAGTGGGATTAACTACATATTGGAAAAGCATCGTTATTACCCAAGCAATGAGATTGGCTCGCATTTTCTTGGCTTTGTGGGCTACGACGACGAGGAACAGGTAGGCCGTTATGGATTGGAAGGTTTTTTTAACGAGGAGTTATCGGGCAAGCGCGGTTCAATTTTGGCTGAGCGCTCCGCCGGCGGTGAAGTGCTGATAATTAATGACCGGCGCTATACCCAGCCGGTTAACGGCTATGATCTAATATTAAGCATTAATCGCTCGATTCAATTTTTCGCCTGCCAAAAATTGAGTGAGAGCGTGGAGCAATACGGGGCAGACGGCGGAACGGTTATTGTGCTAGAGCCTTATAGCGGTGCGATCCTGGCCATGTGTTCAGTCCCGGATTATGATCCAAATTTTTATAATAAGATCGAGGATGTGAGTAACTATAATAATCCGGCCATTTTTGAGGCGTATGAGCCGGGTTCAATATTTAAAGTTTTTACCATGGCGGCCGGTATAGACCACGGAAAGATCAAACCTTCAACTACCTATCTGGATAAAGGGTGGGTGCAGATTAAAGGCTGGCCAAAACCGATAAATAATTCCGATTACGAGACCTATGGCGGCCACGGGGTAGTAGATATGGTGACGGTTCTCGCCCAGTCGCTGAACACCGGCTCAATTTTCGTAATGGAGCAAACCGGGGCGGAAATTTTTGCCGATTATGTAAAGAAATTTGGTTTTGGCGAAAAGACCGGCATTGAGCTGGAGACCGAAGGTATTACTAATATTGTAAATTTGAATCGTAACCGGATCCGCCCGGTAGAAGCAGCCACTGCTTCATTCGGGCAGGGCATTACCGCCACCCCCTTGCAAATCGTTAGCGGCTTTGGGGTGATCGCTAATGGCGGTATTCTTATGAAGCCGTACTTGGTTGAAAGTGTGGTCGCTCCGGACGGCAGCGTTGAAAAAACTGCTCCTCACCAGCTGTGGCGGGTAATAAGGGAAAAAAGCGCTTTTTTGGTTTCGGGAATGATGGTTAATGTCATTGACGGAGGTCATGCCAAACTTGCCGGAGTAAAAGGTTATTATGTGGCCGGCAAAACCGGAACCGCGCAAGTCGCGGACAAGGAAAAAGGCGGCTATTTGGAGCACCATACCAATCACACCTTTGTTGGCTTTGCCCCGGTTGAAGATCCTGCGTTTGTTATGCTTACCAAGCTGGATAACCCCAGGAACGTCAAATATGCGGCCTCATCAGCCGCCCCGTTGTTTGGAGAGATTGCTGAATTTATTTTGGACTATCTTCAAATTCCGAAGGAGAGGTAAAATAAGAGAAATAAGAGTAAAAAGAGAAATAAGAATAAAAAGATAAATAAGAGTTAATAGATAAATAAGAGTAAATAGATAAATAAGATGAGATAAATAAGAATAAAAAGATAAATAAGAAAAAATAATAACATATTTTCTTATTTCTCTTATTTTCTTATTTATCTTATTTATCTTATTTATCTTATT
>JAUVLY010000027.1 GCA_030600505.1 Candidatus Falkowiibacteriota bacterium | reverse complement strand
GCTCTAAAATATAGAACAAAGCTATAAATAACAACTACGCACTTATCGCGTAAACGAAACTATAATTAATGTAATTTAGACAAAAACAAGGACAAAAACAAGTTTTATCTTAGTGTTTTTGTCTAAATTACATTAATTATAGTTTCTGCTAAGGTAAAAAGGTTTAGCGCGTAAGACAAGTTATCAAATAAAAAAATCCGCCTTTTAACTGAGCGGATTTTTTATATTAAAAATATTTTATGCAATCTTTTTTATCTCAACTTTAGAAAATAATTGCCGGTGTCCTTTGTTGCGGAGATAACGGGTTTTACTTTTAAATTTGATTACCGATATCTTCTTATCTTTACCCTGCTCTACGATCTTGCCTTCGGTCTTTTTCCCTAGCCCGGGCTTACCGATATTAACTTCTTTAGCGTCGGTACTGGCGATTAAAAGAGTATCAAAAGTTACTTTGGCGCCTTCTTTTTTATCAATTTTTTCAAGCTTAATAATCTGGCCTTCTTTAACCTTGTATTGTTTTCCACCTGATTTTATTACTGCAATTTTACTCATATATCAAATATAATTTTATAAAATAAAATTTTAAATTCGCATGTGCCGCATTTGTAGCGCGGCTTTTGCCGTCAGGCAAAATAACATTAATTCAAAATAAATTCCGCCTTTAAAGCGGTATTATTATTATACTTATTAATCTAATTAAGTCAAGCTTTTATAGAAACAGCTATCGCAGAAACAACTGATTTTTCAGTAATATTAGGTACTATTTTATTTTTTGTCGGTTTTTTCACTGTATAGGCAAGCGCAAGGGCCGCAGATAATTTCATTTTTGTTGTTACTTTATTAACCCGGCTGTCCAATAAACCGCGGAAAATACCCGGAAAAACCAAAGCATTATTTATCTGGTTGGGAAAGTCGCTCCGACCGGTGCCAACTATAGCCGCCCCCGCCTTTTTAGCTTCACCTGGAAATATTTCCGGCTCAGGATTAGCCATGGGAAAAATAATCGGATTTTTATTCATAGTGCTTATCATGGCTTTATTGATCTGCTTGCTCCTGGAAACGCCAATAAATACATCCGCACCCAACAAGGCTTCCTCTTTCCAGCCTCTAATCTTTTTCTTATTGGTCTTTTTTGCAATTGCTTGCTTATATTTATTCATATTCCAGCGCCCGTCGTAAATTGTTCCCTGGCTATCAACCAAAACAATATCCTTTACTCCCTGGGCAATGAGTAGCCGGGCAATAGAAATTCCGGCCGCGCCCGCGCCATTAATTACTATTTTAAGTTCTTTGATTACCTTCCCGGTAACCCGACATGCGTTTATAAGGCCGGCAAGCGTAACAATGGCCGTGCCGTCTTGGTCGTCATGGAACACCGGAATATCAAGTTCTTTTTCCAGCCTATTCAAGACTTCAAAACAACGGGGAGCGGCAATATCTTCCAAATTAACCCCGCCAAAGCTGGGGGAAATATATTTCACGAATTTGATTATTTCTTCTGTGTCCTGCGTGTCAATACAAAGAGGGATGGCGTCAATTCCGGCAAATTCTTTAAAAATAACCGCTTTCCCTTCCATCACCGGCATACCTGCTTCGGGGCCAATATTACCAAGCCCAAGAATAGCCGAGCCGTCAGTCACTATCGCTACCGTATTAGCCCGCGCGGTTAACTCCCAGCTTTTCTTAGGATTTTTCCTTATCTCTTCACACACAGCCGCTACTCCCGGAGTATAAGCGGTTGATAGATCATCCTTGGTCTTTAACGGCACCTTAGATCTAATCTCTATCTTGCCTTTATGTTTTCTATGCAATTCTATTGCTTTTTTATCGTAGTTCATAAATAGGTTTTAGGTGTTAGCTTTTAGGTGTTAGAATCTTTCTAAAAACCTAAAAGCTATAACCTAAAAGCTATAAATACTTTCTCCCTTTTAACTCATCCGGCAAATACTCTTGCTTTTCGCTGTAATCATGGTCCGGGGAATATTTATAATCCTTACCATAACCCAGCTCCTTCATCAGCTTGGTCGGGGCATTGCGGATATGCAAAGGTACTGCGAGGTTGCCTTTGTCTCTCACGTCCCAGCTGGCTTTTTTGTAGGCCGTATAGAGCGCGTTAGACTTTTTACACTTAGCTAAATAAACAACCGCCTGGGCGAGAATCACATTACATTCCGGCATACCAATAAAATGACAGGCCTGATAAACCGCTACTGCCTGCTCCAGAGCCCGGGAATTAGCCAAACCCACGTCTTCTGAGGCAAAACGCACTAAACGCCGGGCAATATACAAAGGCTCTTCCCCGCCCTCAAGCATCCTGGCTAACCAATAGAGAGCGGCATTCTCGTCTGAGCCGCGCATTGCCTTATGAAGAGCGGAAATTATATTATAATGCTCTTCCCCACCTTTGTCATACATCAGATGAGACTTCTGAAACGCCTCTTTAATCGCCTCTTTGCTTATTTTCCGGTCTATGGTACCGGCGTATTCAAGAATATTTAAAGCCGTACGCGCGTCACCATCGCTCATTGCGGCCAATAGATCTATAACCGGTTTTTCTATCTTAATTCGTTTATTTCCCAATCCTTTTTCTTTATTTTTAATGGCAGAGCTAATAATTTCAGCTAGATTCTCGTCACTCAGACGATGTAATACAAATACCCTGCATCTGGATAATAAAGCGTTTATTACTTCAAAACTGGGGTTTTCCGTGGTGACGCCAATCAAGGTAATTGTACCATCCTCAATTTGGGGCAGTAAAGCGTCTTGCTGTTTTTTGTTCCAGCGATGAATCTCGTCAATGAAAAGGATCGTGCGTTTATCTTCTATCTTATTTGTCTTAGCTACCCTGATTATCTCCCTTAGGTCTTTAAGCCCGCTGGTAACAGCCGAAATTCGCATAAATTCCGCCTTAGTTTGGTTGGCGATAATATGCGCCAAAGTGGTTTTACCACTTCCGGGCGGACCCCAAAAGATTAGCGACGGCACAGCATCAGCCTCTATAGCACGGCAAAGCATCTTACCTTTACCCACCACCTCATCTTGGCCCAAAAATTCATCTAAGACATTCGGCCTCATCCTGTCAGCTAGGGGTGATTTTTTATTATTATTCATAAAACATTGATTACAAACCAACAAATCTCCGCCCGAGGCGGATCAGCCTCTGGCTGAAGCTACAAATAAAACAAGTACACATTTGTCATTCTGAACGGAGCGGAGCGAAGTGAAGAATCTCGAGACTGTCTCCACGGGATTCTTCGCTTTGCTCAGAATGACATTATTTATTTGTAGTATTTGTGAAAAAATTTGTTGGTTTGTAATCAATTTCCCCCAAACCTCCTTTTCCGATTTGAATATTCATTAATAATAATTTCCGCGTCACTTTTTTCAAAATCCGGCCAATATTTCTTTAAAAACAAAAATTCCGAATAAGTCGACTGCCATAGTTGAAAACCGGATGTACGCTCTTCTCCGCTGGTCCTAACAATTATGTCAGGATCGGGGAGCTCGCTCTGGTACAAATATTTACGGATCATGCCTTCATGTATCTGGTCAGCGCTAACCTGTTTGCTAACAATCTTTTTGAAAGCATCAATCAATTCGGCCCGGCCGCCATAATTAATGCAAATATTCAGTATCCCCTTAGTATTTTTTTCTGTTTTATTTATAGCTTCCTGGCAGATCTCCGGCAAATCCCCGGGCAACTCTTCTATCCTCCCGGAAATTAAAATACGGTACTCACGTTCATTAAACTCTTCAAAATCGTCTTTTAAAGCCTTTTTCATGAGTTTCATTAAGTAATTTACCTCCGTTCTACTACGATTCCAATTCTCAGTGGAAAACGCGTAAACACTTAAAATACTCACACCTTTGCTGAAAAACCAGTCCCCAACCAGTTTCATTTTGTCATAACCTTTGGCATGCCCCTCAATGGTCGGCAGGTTCCGCTCCTTGGCCCAGCGCCGGTTCCCATCCATTATTATCCCCACGTGCGCGGGAATTGATTTTTTATCTTTCTTATCCATTTGTAATTTTAATTAATTTTATTCTATCCTTAACACCACTTAATATTTTAACATTTTCTTTATTAATTTTAAATTCTTTTGTCAAATATGCAATTAGCTCCTTATTTGCTTTTCCTTTTTCCGGTACTGCTGCCACATCAATCTTAATTGTTTCATCTTCCATTATTTCCCTAATTTTGGTCTTGCCGGCATTAGGATAAACTTTTATACGCAAATATACCTCATTATTTATTCTTAATTTTTCTTTATACTTGCGCAACATAAAACATACGATTATTACAATATTAATTTATCATATAGAGCGTAATTTGTAAATTCTCAACAAAAAAATTCGCTAAACAGCGAATTTTTTCTCTTTATAAACTACTAAAGGACTTTTTTGATCGCCCGCTCCATATCTTCAAATGAAAAATTAGCTTTGATAATATATTCCCTGGCCCCCATTTCCATGCATTTCTTAAGTGTTGCCCCGTCGGACACGTTCGTGAGGACAATAACCGGAATTTTCTTTAATAAACCCTTGTCTTTCATTTTTTCCAATACTTCTTGCCCGTTCATGACCGGCAAAATTAGATCCAATAAAACAAGATCTGGATTTTCATTCTCAATTAATTCAAATCCTTTTTTACCGTCAGTGGCTTTAGAAATCTCAAACCCACGGCGCTTAAAACCCTCTGACAAAGCCTTAAGAATTAACTCTTCATCTTCAATTATTAATATTTTTTTATTATCAGCCATATTTTTAATTTGAGTGCATAATTAATCTCTCTTTATATTATAAAACATTTTTTAAACATTGGCAATATTATGTTGTTTTTGCTGGCGCAAAAAGCCCCGCTACAAATGGGGCACATGCGAATTAGGAAAAAATTTCATATTTGTTTCCTGTTGTTTCTAAAAATTTCATAAAATCACTAGCGCCAATCACTAACGTAGCGTCATTTTGATTAGGGTGAAATGCCACCTGACCAGGCTTCAATAAGGTCTTGTCAATATAAACAATCACTTTTTTGTCAGAATCGTTAATCAAACCAAAAGGTGAAACCGAACCGGGGCTAAGACCCAGATAATGTTTAAGTGTTTCAGGCGAAGCAAAACTTAAGTGTTTGTCATTAATTGAAGCAGAAAATCCTTTCAAATTAAACTTCTTATGCGCCGGTAAAACCACTAAATAAAACTTTGTCTTTTTTTTATTCCTTAGAAATAAATTCTTAGTGTGCTTGGCCGGGATATCAATATTAGCTTTATCCGCCTCTTCCACGGTAAAAACCGCTTGGTGCTCGAATTTCTCATACTTGATATCCAAATTATCAAGCACAGCGTAAATATCTTTCATAATTTATGTCGGGCCGCGCGGAATTGAACCGCGATTACAGACTCCCGAAGCCCGCGTAATAGCCATTATACCACGGCCCGATATTAACCATTAACAGTTAACTATTAACAAAAAAAAATAAGATTATTTTGTGCCAAAAATGCGATGCAGAAAAAAACAAACTAAAGATAATACTATCGCAAATATTAAAGCCGGAATAAAACCGACAACAAAAAACCCTTTTATTACCGAAGAGGCAAGCAATATCAAGCCCGCGTTAATAACAAATGTAAAAAGACCAAGTGTTATAATATTTATCGGCAGTGTAAGGATAATTAAAATCGGTTTTAATAAAATATTGACAATAGCCAAAAAAGCAGCCAGCCAAATCGCGGTCCAAAAATTATCTACCTGCACCCCTGTTATAAAATAAGCGCTTAATATTATCGCCCCGGCATTAATAATCCATTTTATAAAAAAATTCATGTTAAATGTTAATGGCTAACTTGTTAATAGTTAACTTCGTGGACCTACCGGGAATCGGACCCGGACCTCAGCAATGCGAATGCCGTGTAATACCATTTTACTATAGGCCCAGTATTAATTATCAATTTTCAATTTTCAATCAATTTTCTAATTCTAAAATTTTCAATTTTTAAGTATCCTAAAATTAGTTAATTAGTCAATTGATAATTCATTGATAATTGGGTTACTAATAATTAAAAATCTGCTACTAACTACTCTACCAAGGAAATACTCTCTATAATCACGTCTTTACGCGGGCGATCACGGGAATCTACCGGTAGGGCCTCAATTTTTTCAACTATGTCCAGGCCTTCCGTGACATAGCCAAAATTGGTGTGTTTACCGTCAAGCCAAGGGGTAAAATCCTTGGTTACGATAAAAAACTGCGAGCCGTTGGTGTTAGCACCGGAATTAGCCATGGCTAATGAACCTTTTTGCAAGGGCTGATCATTAAATTCATCCGCAAACTTATAGCCCGGGTCGCCGGTTCCCCAGCGGTCTTTGTTGCTAATGTCTTTACTTAAAGGATCGCCGCCCTGGATCATAAAATCATTAATAACGCGGTGGAAGCGAGTGCCATCGTAGAATCCGTTATTCGCCAGATTAAGAAAGTTATTTACTGTCTTAGGCGACTTGTCCGCGTAGAACTTAAGCGTTATGTCGCCCTGAGTGGTCTTAAATACAGCTTGGCTGAATTTACTTGCCAGATCGCCTTGCTCCGGCATGGATGAAGCGCTGGGCTTGGTTTGTGGTGGATTAGCAGGCATAGGTGGTGGAGGCGGCACAGGTGGTGGGCTGGTTTTACTGCCTTCAGTCTGCGGGGTTCTGCCTTCACGTAATTCATTGATACGTTGAGCGGCCCCCAGATCATCTTGCTTACCAGCACTGCCGGGAGTATTTTTTTCGTCTAACGACTTACTCCCAATATCCGTGCAACCGGTTAATAATAAAGAGAAAACAATTGTTGCTACTACTATTTTTTTCATAAATATTTTATTATTTATTAATTAATTCATATTCCCTTGTTCCCAATCCGATTTCTTGTCCGTGCTCTAGCTGAGCCTTACCGTCAAATTTTTTAAAATCTTCACATTGTTTACAGACTGCGTCATAAGATGCTTGGTCTATGGCGACCGGGTCAGTGCTTAAAAGAATGCCGATATCGTCTGTCATTCTTTCTTGTTTAATACCTATACAATCACATTTTGGGACAATATTTGTCAAAAAATTGATATAAAAACATTGCCGTTTTTTACTTGCGGCCAAAGCGTACTCGGCTATTCTCTCGCCCAGAACATTATTTCCGGTAGAACTCCAGGGAATATGGATCGCGCCCTCCGGGCAAACCGAAATACACTTAGAACAGCTAATACATACTTTTTGGTCTATCACTGCCTTTTTATTATCGTCCAGTTGAATCGCGTCTACCGGGCAATTTTCTATGCATTTGGAGCAACCAATGCATTCGTCCTTGGTAACCTTGTGCTTTATGCTGGCATGTAGCGCTAATTTACCGCGCCGGCTGGCCAGACCCATGCCGACATTCTTAATTGCCCCGCCAAACCCAGCCGAGCCATGCCCTTTGAAATGTGACACCAGCAAAAGCGACTGATATTTTTGCAAACCTTCACCCAGGTAGTAGGAACGGTTGTGCTTATATTTATCAATAAAAACAACCAATGAATCGTCCCCTTCTTCACCGTCCAAAAAATCAATCGGCGCGAAATCAAAACCATGTTCAAGGGCGACTTCCCGATGCGTATTGGCCTGTCTCCTTTTGCTTTTATACAAGACACTGGTTTCTACCAAAGGATGGTTATTTACCATAGCAGCGATCTTTTTAATTAACTTGGCCGAAATAAACGCATCATTACCCGGTTCGCCAAAATGCACCTTAATCCCCAGCTTATCATTAAACTGCGGCAATAAATCCTTTATCTTCCCGATGTCATTTAGTTTTAAAAAATAAACTTTTGCTTTTTCCATATTATATATATTACCAACGTCGATGTTATTTAAAACAGTTTTACGTTATGAGTTATGAGTTCCAAGTTACGAGTTATGAGTTATTTCACCCAATACCCTTTTTTCATCTCTTTATCGTCTTCTGCCCGTTTTTCTTTTATCTTTTCTTTGGCCTGCGCCCTTAGCTCTTCGGCGTTCATCTTGTTTAATTCTTTAGCTCTTTTTTCTAAATGTTTAAGATTATTAAGTTTAGGATCTTCAATCACCTCGCTAAGCAGTACGTCCAGAATCGCGCCCATTTTAATCCCCGGTTTAAAGCCCAGCTTATCGATCATATAATCGCCGTTGATCTTAAGCATTTTAACGCTAACCGGATCGTTCTGCACGCGCTCAAACATATACTCCAAATGGCGAAGTTTATAAGGCTTGGCCTTGGGCGTGCCGGATCCGAGCCGGTCCGCGATCCGCATATCAATCAAATCTTTCAAATTCTCTTTACCGACTTTATTTATAAGCCGCCGCACCGAAGCCGCCGTTACTTCGTCCGTATCGTAATAAAACATATGGTTGCGCACCAGGTTAGTTACCCGCTCTGTGTCAGCCGCGGAGAATTTAAGCCGTTTCATTATCTTTCTTACCATGCGCTCGCCCGCATACTCATGGTTATAAAAAGTAGCCGCGCCGTTCTTGAATTCTTTGGTCTTGGGCTTGCCAATATCGTGGAACAAAGCGCCCAAGCGCACTTGCCAGTCTTTGTTTGGGCAATGTTTAAGACTAAGAAACGAATGCTTTAATACTGAATAAACATGATGGTGATTTTGCGCCACCCCATCTCCCTGTAAAAGCTCAGGGATAATATAATTAAGCAAATTAGTCTTATACAATTTCATAAAGCCTTCATAGGCCCGGTCTGATTTTAATATTTTAACCAGTTCATCTTTGATACGTTCATTAGCGACAAACTTAATACTGCCGGCCATTTTTTTGATCGCCCGCTCAGTCTTGGGCTCTATTTCAAAGCCCAACTGGGCTGAAAAACGAATCGCCCGCACCATCCGCAAAGCATCTTCCTTAAACCGATCAACCGGCTCCCCCACTCCTCGTATAATTTTTTTCTTAATATCTTTCTCTCCACCAAATAAATCAATAATCTCATAACTCGTAACTCGTAACTCGTAACTCTTTATTTTTTTTTGAGTCATGAGTTTTAAGTTATGAGTTATGAGTTTCATAGCCATCGCATTGATAGTAAAATCGCGGCGCTCCAAATCTTTATCCAGTTTGTCTTCAAACTTAACTTCATCCGGATGCCGGTGATCCGCATAGCCGCGCTCACTCCGATAGGTCGTTACCTCAAGAATAATTTTTTCTGTTTTCTGTTTTCTGTTTTCTGTTTTCTGTGCCACAGGCACAAGAACAGTACCAAAAATATTTTCGTATTTTGAATCTTTAAATAACGCTGCTACTTTGTCCGGTCTGGCATTCGTAGTAATATCCCAGTCATTTGGTTCTTTGCCCATTAATAAATCCCGTACGCATCCACCCACGATATATGCTTCATAACCGGCTTTGGTTAAT
>JAUVLY010000038.1 GCA_030600505.1 Candidatus Falkowiibacteriota bacterium | reverse complement strand
TTATCACTAATATTCTGGAAGGTAAGAAAGTGCCGGTATATGCCGAAGGAGAAAATATCCGCGACTGGATCCATGTTGATGATCATAACAGCGGAGTGGAAGAGATTATTAAGAAAGGTAAAATCGGCAAAACATATCTCTTGGGAGGGGACAGTGAACTGACAAATTTGGAATTAACAAAAATGATACTTAAGTTAATGGGCAAAGATGAGGGGATGATAGATTATGTGGCGGACCGCCCCGGTCATGATTTACGTTACGGCATAGATTTTAGCAGGATCAAGAAAGAGCTGGGCTGGCAGCCGAGAATTAAATTTAAAGACGGCTTAAAAGAAACAATAGATTGGTATAAAAATAATCAAGCCTGGTGGAAAAATATTAAATCCGGCGCTTATAAAGAGTATTATAAGAAATAATACAGCCAAAACAAAATATAAAAGTATGAATAATAGAATTATTTTACCGGGACTAACTACCACGCCCAGATCAAACTGGCGGGAAAAGACAGAAGAAATTAAAAAATTTAATTTGCATGAGATAGCCCTTTTTCCAACCTATCTAGAGATTAAAGACAGGAAAGAATTATATGATTTACTTAAAAAAACCGATTTGGAGCGTATTCCGCACGTGCATTTGCGAGATGATATGGAGGAATGGGAGCTTGATTTTTTTATTAAATACTATAAGACAATAGTTTTTAATATTCATCCAGATAATGCCTGCCAACGGTTTCTTAAGAATAATAAATACGCGTCCAGAATTTGTATTGAAAATTTGTTTAAAATTGACGATGATTTTTTAAACAGCGTAAAGATGGGTGGCGGGATATGTCTAGATATTTCTCATTGGGAAGATTGGGGTATTATCCAAGGTCGTTATGGTTATAACCGGTTGCCGGATTTGTTAAAAAAGTACAGGGTAGGATGCTGTCATATTTCTGCTGTAAATAACAAGGGAGAGGAATATCAGGATTATATTACTAAAAAGAAAGGCATAGCATATAGCCACCATACTTTGGGCAAATTATTAGAGCTTGATTATGTTAAAAAATATATAAAGTATTTACCTAAATATATTAGCATTGAATTAGAAAATTCTTTCGCAGAACAGTTGAAGGTAAAAGAATATTTGAATAGCATTATAAATTAGCAAGAATTCGTAAATTTGTAATGATTAGCACCCAAAGGGCATTATATAATTAGTAACAACAGTAATTATGTTTAAAGTTCTTATTTTGGGTTCGCGCGGCAATCTGGGGTCTCAATTGATTCCGGTGTTTTCTAATGATTATGAGGTGATTGCCTGGGACCGGGACGAAATAGATGTTACGGATTTTAAACAGCTGGAGAAGAGCGTGCGTGCGGTTGAACCGGATATTATTATCAACGCGGTTGCTTATAACGCGGTTGATAAATGTGAAGAAAGCGAAGCCGAACAGGAGAAGGCCAGAGATATTAATGGCCGGGCTGTTCGTAAATTAGCTCATATCGCGCTTGAGCTTGAAGCGCTTTTGGTTCATTATGTGTCAGACTATATTTTTGACGGAGATAATAAGGAGGGCTATCAGGAAGATGCGATCCCAATGCCAATTTGCAAATACGGTATAACCAAGCTCCTGGGCGAGCAGGCTATACTTTCGCTGGCTGACGAAAGGCTTAAATATTATTTAATTCGTTCTTCTAAATTGTTTGGCCCGCGCGGTAAGAGCGAGGCGGCTAAACCAAGCTTTTTTGATATTATGCTTAAATTAAGCAAAGAAAAAGACGAAATCGATGTAGTTAACGCAGAGTTGAGCTGTTTTACCTACACTCCTGATTTAGCTGTGGCCACGCTCAAATTAATAGAAGATATGAAGCCATTTGGGATATACCACATTACCAATACCGGCCCGGCAACCTGGTATGAGGCGGCGAAAGAAATGTTTGCGCTCGCTGGTATAGATATTAAGTTAAATCCAATAACGCCCGAACAGTTCCCGCGCTCGGCTCGGCGCCCTCGCTTCGCCGTACTACTCAACACCAAGCTCGAACCACTCAGAAACTACCAAGAAGCATTAAAAGATTATTTAACTAAATCAGACGACAGACGACAGACAACAGACGACAGAAGATGATTCTGTTTTCTATTTACTGTTTTCTGTTTACTATCTTATGAAAGGAATAATTTTATCAGGCGGAAGCGCCACTAGGTTGCGGCCGTGCACAAAAATAACATCTAAACAGCTTTTGCCGGTTTATAACCGGCCGATGATTTATTATCCGCTCAACACTTTAATTAAGGCCGGAATAAAAGAAATATTGATAATTGTAGCGCCGGAGCGGGCCGGAGATTATTTAAATCTGCTCGGCAGTGGCAAAGAATTCGGAGTTAAATTCACCTACGAAGTTCAGGACAAGCCGCGCGGGTTGGCTGACGCCTTTATAATTGGGGAAAATTTTATTGACCAGGGGAACGTGACTATGATACTTGGCGATAATATTTTTGAAGACGATTTTTCTAAAGAGATAAAAAGTTTTAAAAGCGGAGCCAAAGTGTTTGCTAAAAAAGTGTCGGATCCGGAAAGATTTGGCGTGGTTAAATTTGACGATAATATGCGGGCAGTACAGATAGAAGAAAAACCGAAACAGTGGATAAGCGATTATGCTTTAACGGGTCTTTACGTTTATGATGGCAGCGTAGTTGAGGCATCCAAAAGCGTTAAGCCGAGCGAGCGGGGCGAGCTTGAAATAACCGAGCTTCATAATTGGTATTTGAAGCGGGGCGAGCTTGAAGTAGCTATGGTGGAAGGGGAGTGGCTGGACGCCGGTACATTTGACAGCTTGCTTGAAGCGCAAATTTTAGCCAAGGAGAAATTACAGGATAAACTTGTGATATAAATGGAAGTTTGATAAATATGGATATTAAATTAGTCATCGGTTTTATAAGTTACGAAGAAAACACGGCAAAATATTTGCCGTATTTTTTGCCGAGTCTGGTTAAGCAAACTTTTAAAGATTATAAAATCGTGGTGGCTGATAATTCCAAAAAAAGCGAGAATGAAAATTCACTTTATATAAGAAAAAATTATAAAGATATTGAGATCATCTGGAGCCAGGGCAATATCGGCTTTGCCAAGGCAAACAATATTATTATTCGCCGCGTCAAAGAATTAGGCGCAGAATATGCGCTGCTTTTAAACCCGGATATGATTTTGGAGCCCACGGCAGTAGAAAAATTAGTTAAGGCCTTGGACCATGATGATAAACTGGGCGCGGTTTGCCCGCACGTTTATAAATGGGATTTTAAGAATAATACTAAGACTAAAATTATCGATACACTTGGTATTAAGGAAATCAGTGCTCTTAGATTTAAAGATATTGGGCAGGGCGAGGAAGATAAGGGCCAGTATAATAAAGCTAAAATAATTGGCCCATCAGGCGCCGCCGCAATGTATCAATTAAGCGCCTTAGAAAAAATTAAAGAAAATGATAATTTTTTTGATGAACTGATGTTTATGTATGAAGAGGACTGTGATTTGGCTTATCGTTTAAAGCAGGCCGGTTATACTTCCGCATGCGTAAGCGAAGCAGTAATTTATCATGATCGCAGTGCCAGCGCTAAGGGAATGAGCAATTTGGCGGTCGCCTTTAACCGCAAGAACAAAGCTCGCTGGATCAAGGAGCAAGGGTTCAAAAATAAGCATATTATATTTATTAAGCATTGGAAAACCTTGAGCTTATTTAGCAAGATGCAAGTCCTATGGTTTGCCTTCCGTATGTTTGTCTTTGCTTTATTATTTGAACAGTATTTGTTTAAGCAGTATGTTGTGTTGTATAAAATTAGAAAAGATATAAAAAAATATTCAAAACTGTCATCCTGAGGAGCCCTAGCGACGAAGGATCCCGTTGATAACGCAAGTATGTTTTCCACGAGATTCTTTCGCCTTCGGCTCAGAATGACAGGCTCGCGCCATGAATTTATCAATAATAATAGTAAGTTGGAATGTTAAAGACAAGCTAAGAGATAATCTTACCGCTTTAACGCGGAGTAAGACCGATTTTGAATATGAAATAATAGTAGTAGACAATAATTCCGAAGACGGTTCGGCTGAGATGGTAAAAAAGGAATTTCCGCAGGTGCATTTGCTGGCAAATGATATTAACTTGGGACTAAGCAAAGCCTGGAATATTGCCTTAAAGCAAATTAACGGCAAATACGCCTTGGTTTTTAACCCGGACATGGTCGTGCGCGCTGATACTTTGCAGAAAATGTATGATTGGATGGAGAATAATAAACAAGCCAATGTGGCGGGCTGTAAATTAGTGGATGAGCAGGGTGAGTTATTAAAACATGTTCGTTGTTTTCCGGGTTTTGTTGATCAGCTGGCGATTGTTCTTAAACTGCCGCATATATTTAAAAATATTTTAAAAAAGTATTTGCGTGAGGATTTTGATTATACTAAAGCTGCCCGAGTGGATTCGATCCGCGGTTCCTTTTTTATGATTAATATGGAAAGCGTTCAGGAACTTAAATTGTTTAGGAATTCCACTTTGCCGTACTTTGATGAGCGTTATTTTCTTTGGTTTGAAGAGGTGGATTATTGTAAGCAGATCAAAAAGGCCGGTGGTGAGGTCTGGTACACGCCCGCGTGCGAGTGCGTAGACCTGGTTGGCGCGAGTTTCAAGCAAGTTTCGCGTGGAATTACTCAGCGCTATATGCAGGACTCACAGCTTAAATATTTTAAGAAGTGGCACCCAGCTTGGCAGTGGTTTATCCTCAAATTAGTGTGGCCGATTGGTAAATTTATGGCTATTATTGGCGAAAAAGTAGGTTTAAAATCCAAAGCTAAGACTTAAGAACGATGTATATATAATTTTATGTCATTCTGAATCCCGCGAAGCGGGAGAAGAATCCCGTCGATACAGAGACGAGATCCTTCACTTCGCTGACGCTTCGTTCAGGATGACAATTGTTTTTCATAATGAACAAGAAAGTAGCGATAATTATAACCCCGAATTGGCGTGATTACGGTAAGAAATACTTACCGAATTTAATATCTAGCCTGCAAGCACAAGATTATTCGGGAGAGATGAAGGTTTTTATTACTGACAACGAGTCAAGTGATAAGAGCTTTAAGCTTTTGCAGCGGCTGGCGCCTAATTCAAAAATTATCAGGAATAAAAATAATGATGGTTATGCCAAGGGTACAAACGATTCGATCCGCCAAGCTATGAAAGAAAAATTTGATTATATCGCGATTTTTAATATTCATACCGTGCTTGAGCCGGCTTGCATTAAGGAAATGGTCCGGGTATTGGAAGGCAGCAATAAGATTGGGGTTGTCCAGGCTTTGCAGCTAATGCCGGACAAGGTGACAATAAACAGTTTAGGGAATGAAACTCATTTCCTGGGTTTTGGTTTTTCGACCGGCTACAGGGAAGAATGGAAGAAACAAATTATAGAACCTAGAGAAATATTTTATGCTTCTGGTTCCTCAATGCTGTTTAGGAGAGAAATCTTGGAACAAGTTGGTTTATTTGACGAAGAATATTGGATGTATAATGAAGATCAGGAATTACCCTGGCGAATGCGATTGGCTGGCTACCGCGCAGTTTTGGCCCCTAAAGCAATTTTGTATAATTCATATGAATTTCAACGGTCAATCAAGAAATTCTATTGGATGGACCGGAATCGGATTATTTCAATATTAATATGTTATAAAATCCCAACCTTGTTACTAATATTTCCGGCGTTTGTTATAATGGAGATAGGTTTAATACTGTTCGCGCTTAAATCGGGCTGGATTAAAGAAAAACTTAGAGTCTGGGCGTATTTTTTAAAACCTCGAACGTGGTCGTATCTAAGAAAAGCAAGAAAGCGTAATCAGAATTTGCGAGTTATTAAAGATAAAGATATTGTTAAGCTAATAAGCGGCCGGATTTGGTACCAGGAAATAGACGACTGGAAACTTCGGGCCATTAATCCTTTTCTTAATCTTTATTGGAGGATTGTTAGAAGTTTAATATTTTGGTAGAGATCAGCTTTTATCATTATAATCTAGAAGCTAAAACCTAAAACCTAAAAGCTAATTTTATGGATTTAAGCATAATCATTGTTAACTACCGGGACACGGGAAAAACCCTTGCCTGCCTTAAATCAGTCGCGGAAAGCGATTTGAGCGGGATTGAGTATGAGGTGATTGTTATCGATAATGGGGCGATAAAAAATATTGAAGATCAAGTGAGTCTAGCGATACCCACTGTCCAGTATATTTATAACAAAAAGAATCTGGGCATGGGTACGGGTAATAATGCAGGGGTTAGGAAGGCTAGAGGGGAATATATAATGGTCCTTAACCATGACATACGACTGAAAGCGGAAACTGTGAAAAGCATGTTTAATTATATTAGCAGAAAAAATAAGGTCGGTTTAGTGGCGCCGGAATTGATCTATCCAAACGGTGAACACCAGGATTCTTGTTTTCGTTTTCCCAGTTTTTGGCTGCCGTTTTATCGCCGGACTTTTATCGGCAAATTTTTTAAGTCCCAACTGGACGCTTTTTTGCTCAAAGAGGCTGACAAGCGCATGCCCACTACAGTAGACTGGGTGATGGGTTCATGTTTGTTAATCAAAAGATCCGCGTTGGAAAAGGTTGGCGGAGGCTTTGATGAGCGCTTCTGGATGTACTTTGAGGATATTGACCTTTGCCGGCAATTATGGCAAGCTGGTTACAAAGTTATTTATTTCCCGACCGTCCAGGTGATACATGACCATGGCCGCGGCAGTGCTAAGAAGCCTTGGTTCATTGCCCCGCTAACCAATCGTTTAGCCCGGGCGCATATTACCAGCTGGCTAAAATATTTTTGGAAGTGGCGGGGACAGAAAACAGAAAACAGAAAACAGAAAACAGAAAACAGACGACAGACGACAGAAAGTTAATTATTTATTGTGTTATAAATTAATAAATATTTTGAAGATAGCTTTTTAGCAGGTCTGTTATCTGCTTTCTGCTTTCTGCTTTCTATCTTATGAAAATCAAAAAAGCAATTGTGGCCGTGGCCGGGTCTGGCACCAGGCTGCTTCCGGCGACCAAAGCCATGCCTAAAGAAATGTTACCGATAGTTGATAAGCCAATTATTCAATTGGTAGTGGAAGAGTTGGTAGAGGCTGGGATTGAAGATATTATAATGGTTACCAAATGGGATAAAAAGCCTTTAGAAGATCATTTTGACTATAATTGGGCCTTGCAAAACGACCTTAAAGAAGCCGGTAAAGATAAGTTAAGAGATGAAGTAAAAAAGATAGCCGACCTAGCTAATTTTATTTATGTCCGGCAAAAAGGACCTTATGGTAATGGCACGCCCGTTCTTTCTGCCGCTAGCTTAGTGAAAGACGAACCTTTTGTTTTTGTTTGGGGCGATCATTGCTTATATTCGAAGTGCATTGCGTAACG
>JAUVLY010000067.1 GCA_030600505.1 Candidatus Falkowiibacteriota bacterium | reverse complement strand
TTAGCTTCTTTAGCTTGTATCAATACATCAATACCGTTGAATATGCTACCAGGCATTTCTACATCAGTAATTACCAAATCGTAGGGTATTCTTTCCTCTGTTAGCATATGTACAGCCTCCAGGCCATCATCAGCTATATCTATCTTGGAATCCGGTTTAATCTTTTTTATTACATTAACAATTAAATTTCTTATTGGTTCTTCGTCATCCACAACTAATACTTTTTTTAAATCCATTTTCTCCTCCTTTAAAATGAACGTTTGCGTTTATATTGTTATTCAAAACAATAAATTAAATTAGCAAATTTTTTTCTAAAAGTCAAGGGAAATTTAAAAAAACACTGTCATTCTGAATGAAGCGAAGCGCAATGAAGAATCTCAAGAATATCATAATAAATGCTAATTCAACGGGATTCTTCGCTATCGCTCAGAATGACAGTAAATAATTATATAATAATAAAAATTTATATCCCATAACTAAGCAGAGAAACAATAGCAAAAGCAATGGCTAAATAGAGTGTGCCGGAAGCAAGCGGGATAAGGGTGGCGAGATCAAAGACGATGGCCAATAGAAGAATAGTAACGCCGGCACATTGCAGGATCATTTTGATCTTGCCCCAGACATTGGCCTGTACTTTTTTACCGGTCTTTAACCGATACCAGGCCAAAGCAACAATAAAAAATTCCAAAATTATAATAATTAAAGCTGTCCAAAGATCAATATAGCGAAGCACAATTATAAAAACTGTTGAAGCGATCAGAATCTTGTCCGCTACCGGGTCATAGATCTTGCCCCAATCCGTGATCTGGTCCCTGGTCCGGGCCAAGGCGCCGTCAATCGCGTCAGTAAAGGCGGTAATAAGAAAAGCCCAAAGCCCAATATAATATTGTTGATAGAACATAAGCAGAACTACCACTGGTGTTAGTATAAAACGAAGAACAGTAACGTGATTAGGGGTAATCCAGCGCGGAATTAAAGGCAGAATAGTTACCTTTAATACTTTATCAAAAAAATAAATACTATCAGCTTTCTGGAATTCATTATTTGGCATAAATATGATAAAATACTAATAATTGTTATTTACCTGTCATCCTGAGGAGCCCTGCCTGCCGGCAGGCAGGCAGGAAAGCGACGAAGGATCTCGTCTCTGTATCGACGGGATTCTTCTCCCGCTTCGCGGGTTCAGAATGACATATATATTTTTAACATGACTATTTTTCAAAAATTACACCACCACTCACTCCTCCTCATTAGTCTGACAACATTTATCGGCGCCGGAGTGTATAAAATCTATGCCTTGAATTGGGCAGGAATTTTTATTACTCTGATTCTGGTTTTCTACTTATATTACATTATACTCCAAAAATTTCCACTGGACAATTCGCCGCAGCAAAAACATAGTAAAAACAAAAGGAAAAAAGGCTTTACTGTGTTGTTTTTATGTTTTTATGTTACTTTGTTTTTATGCTTCTTCATACTTTTTAAAAGCCAGGCAAGCAACGCGCTCATCTCCCCCTGGCAAACAATCCCTTGGTATTTTTTTCTCTATCTTGCCTTTTTATTAGTCTTGCTGATCTTACAAATTGTTTGGCGCTCAAAGACGGCTCTTTTTAGTATTTTTCTTTTTTATTTTTTAATTTTTTCAATTGCCATTATTGTTTTCCCCTTAGGCTTCGGCTTTGACCCGTTTGTGCATCAGGCTACCCTGGAAATAATTGCCGAGAACGGAGCAGTGTCGCCCAAGCCACTTTATTATCTGGGCCAATATTCCCTTCTTACTATTATTAATAAAATTCCCTTTGCTTCACTCTCATTATTGCATTTCTATCTGGTTCCTTTGCTCGCTGCTATATTCATTCCCACTACGCTATACCTGGCGCTACACAAATGGCTGCGCAGTAAACAAACCATTCTGCTTTCTACTCTGGCCTTATTAATAATTCCTTTTGGCATTCTAATCTTCACTACGCCTCAAAACTTGGCCTTTTTGTTTTTGATACTGATTATTATTCTCTCTCTTAAGAGTGACAGCTGGCCGGATTTGATCCTTATCTACGGCTTAGCCCTGGCCGCACTCGCAACGCATGCAATCGCCGGAATCCCGGCTGTTTTTTTTGCTCTGGTTTTAACGCTTTATCATTCTAATATAAAAAATAAAAAATATATTTTCATAGTCCTATATCTACTGCTAATAATTGCGCTACCGCTCGCGTTTAGTCTTGTGAACAAAGCCAACGGCACTAGTGCCGAAATTGCTGCGGGCGCGAGTGCCCCGCTTTTATCAATCAGCAATCCGAATACGGAAAATATCATTTTGAACACTGTTTATTTCTACGCCCTTAACCTGCGTTTTATACTGCTTGCCTTGGCGATTGCCGGAATTATCATCGCCTGGCGACATCGCCGGACCTGCACTATATTTTCTATTTATCTGCTGGCCTCTTTGTCTCTATTCACTTCTTATCTTATTACCAGTAAATTAAATTTTTCTTATTTAATATTTTATGAACAAGCAAACTTTTCAAACAGAATTTTAATTTTATCTTTTCTCTTTCTCTTGCCATTTATTGCGCTTAGTCTGGCCGCCTTTATAAATAAATTACAAAAACAAAACCGCTTCATGCAAATCACTTTTGGTGTTTTTTTTGTATCTTTAATTTTAATTTCTACTTACCTCTCTTACCCTCGCTTTGATAATTATCACAACTCCCACAGCTACACAGTGAGCCAAAGCGACATCAACGCGGTTAACTGGATAGAAACCAACAAAGAGAATGAAGATTACATAGTCCTGGCCAACCAGCAAGTCTCAGCCGCCGCCCTGCACGAATTCGGCTTTAAAAAATACTATACTCCCCTCTCCGTAATCTCCCCCTCTCCGGTCTCGGTGTGGGGGTCGGGGGGAGAGGTATTTTTCTACCCCATCCCCACCGGTGGCCCGTTATACCAATTCTACCTTGACATGGTTTATGAAAAACCAAGCCGCGAAACCATGCTTAAGGCCATGGAATTAACCAATGTTAATGAGGCATATTTTGTCCTGAATAAATACTGGTGGGCAAGCGACAAAATCCTGGCTGAAGCCAAACTTGAAGCTGATTCCTATGAAGTCATTGACAAAAACGAGGTTTATGTGTTTAGATATTTAAAATAAATGAAATCATAACAAAAAAACTATAGCTATTTTCAAAAGGAGGTGAACCATGGGATATGAACAAGTAGCTGAACAAATTGATTATTGTAGTAAAATTGCTTTAGAGATTGATTCACATTTAAAATATATCGCACTGTATCTTGATGGCAATTCCAAAAAAAGTGCCGAGGAAAATTATCTTTGCTTTATGGGAGCCATTAATATGGCAAAAATTATTTTTAAATGTGAATCCTTGATCTACCAAAGATTAATGCCCCCTCTTCTTAAGGGAATTAAAGAAAAATTTTTAAATGAAGTCGGCGGCAACCAAGACTATCTTTTGGTTAAAAAGGTTGGTGACGAACTTGATGATTTAATAAAAAAGCTGGAAACTCCAAAAACGACAGTGGTGCCGGTAGAAAGATTCCCAGACCAAGCTGATCAGGAGTTATTTGACGGACAAGGCATAAGCTAGAAAAACAAGCAAAAAGCCCGGACTCTTTACGAAAAAATTCCGGGCCTTTTTTATGTGTCATCCTGAGCGCCCGCCTGCAACGCTGTAGCACTGCGGGTAGGAAACGAAGAATCTCGTCTCTATATCCACGGGATTCTTCGCTTCGCTCAGAATGACAATTCTATCTACTTATCATATACCGGATTCATATCACGTAAATTCTTGACAATAGACTTAAGTTTCTTAATCACCACATCAATCTCCTCCTCTGTATTATGCTTACCCAGAGTGAAACGAATAGAATAATTGGACACTTCTTTTTTAATACCCATGGCAATAAGCACGTGCGAGGCCTTGAGCGAACCGCTGGCACAGGCCGAGCCGGTTGATACCGCGACCCCCTCCATGTCCAAACGCATTAGCATAGCCTCTCCCTCCGCACCAATGAATGAAAAGTGGGCGTGAGATGCGGTAGAATTTTCCCGGTCCGTGTTTAAAATAGTATCAGGAATATTTTTCTTTATTTTGTCCACTAATTTATCACGTAAGCCGGCGACATATTTATTGTTTTTGTCTTGAGACTTTTTATTAAGCTGACTAACAGCCGCACCCAAGCCGACAATGCCGGTTGAATTATATGTTCCACTGCGAAAATTCTTTTCCTGATGTCCGCCCCGTAGGATAGCATCTAACGGTACGCCCTCACGACGATACAAAGCACCCACTCCCTTGGGTCCATAGATCTTATGGCCAGAAAAACTCATTAGATCAACATAATTATCCTGCACATCACACTGTACAAAATTAAAGGCTTGGGTGGCGTCGCAATGAAAGTAGATAGGTAGAGGTTTCTCCGCTCGTTCATCTTTCCCTAGCTTCTTCCATTCACGTTCGCGTTTGTCGCGGGTATTTTTTATTATTTTGCCGATCTCGCGGATTGGCATGATCGAGCCGATCTCACTATTTACCCACATTATGGAAACCAAAACGGTTTTATCACTTATTTGAGTTTTAAATTTTTCTATGTCAATTACTCCGTTACTAAGTACCGGCACATGGCTAACTGCCAATCCATTCTTTTCATGCTCCATAAAAGGCTCCAGGACAGCGTCATGTTCAACCAGCGAGGTGATAACATGCATATCACTTGCTTTTATCCCTTTGGAGTTTAAAGCCTGAATT
>JAUVLY010000046.1 GCA_030600505.1 Candidatus Falkowiibacteriota bacterium | reverse complement strand
AGGGGACATTGCCTTACAAGTTTGATGTTGATGAAGAAAAAATCGGCTTAATTTTAGAGAGTATGTCTAATTTAATTGCGGCCGATATTCCAAGGCAGACTTTTGAGGGTACTGGTTTTGATAAGGATATAATTATCATCCAGGCCACAGGCGAGGACATTGACTCAACGATCATGATCGGCGGGCCGCAAGCTGTTGACACAGAGGAAGAAGTTGATCCAGAGGATATTCTATATTACGTCAAGCGCGCTGACAGTGATAATATTTATTTAATAAGCGCGGAGCAAAAAGAGCTGTTAGATGTTAGAATTAAGGATTTGCGTTAAGCGCAAAACCGCGGATTTTACGCGGACTCTACGCGGAATTAACGCAGAAAGTATTTTGTCAAGATAGTAAAATAATAAAAAAGGTGTATTTTACACCTTTTTTTAGTAGGTAAGCCGTGTTATAATTGTTATAAGATTTATCTGCGCCTGTCCTGAGCTTGTCGAAGGGTAAAATCCGCGTAGAGTCCGCGTTAATTTCGCGGATAAATGCGTATAACGCATTTTATATTATTAATAGTTAAGAAGTGTAAAAAGCACTTATACATTTTTATGAAATACGATTTTATCACTGTCGGCGGTTCTACCGAAGACATTACGGTTTTTACCCGCGAGGGGATAGTTATAGAGAATAAGGATAATATTTTGCAGCAGCGTTTATTCGCCTTTGAATACGGCGCTAAACTGCAGGTTGACCGGGCTTACTCAACCTTTGGCGGCGGAGCCGCGAACGCGGCTGTTTGTTTGGCTAAGCTGGGATTAAAGGGGGCGGCTATAGTGGCGCTTGGCGAAAATGGGCGGGGCGAGAGAATAATAAAAAATTTCCAAGCCAATAAAGTTGATATTGGCTTGGTCCAGCGGATTAAAAGCGAGGTAAGCGGTTTTTCCTTTCTTCTGGTTGGACAAGAGCACGAGCATGTAGTTTTTTCCAACCGGGCCGCCAACAAAAAATTATCAATTGGCGCCAAAGAGTTGCGCGCCATGGACTCTGCCAGCTGGGTGTATATGACCTCTTTATCAGGGAAATGGCAGGAAGTATTAAATAATGTATTCAAAACCAAGTCCAAAGTGGCCTGGAACCCGGGGCATGTTCAGTTGCACGCCGGCTTTAAGGTGATTGGCAAGTATTTGAAAAAAACCACTATGCTCAGCGTAAATAAAGACGAAGCGATTGAACTGGTAATAACTAACCCCAAATACAAAAAAAAGGATAATCGCTGGCTTAACAATATCCGAAATTTGCTTAAAGCGATTCAGGAGTGCGGAGTGAAGATCGTAGTGATTACCAAGGGTAAATATGGGGCCGATGCTTATGACGGCCAGAAATTCTATCATCAGGATATCTTGCGCGAGCGGCGCCGGATGGACACAACCGGGGTGGGCGATGCCTTTGGCTCGACTTTTGTAGCCGGCCTAAATCTTTATAACAACGATATTGCCAAGGCCATGTACATGAGCGCCAAGAATACCGCCTCGGTTATCAGTCTACAGGGGGCACAGAATGGGTTACTTACTGGGAGGTCGATTCTTAAGGGTTATAAAAAAATAGCATAATGCGAATTTGCGAATGTATGCAAATTCTACAAACATGCGAATTTATTATGTTCGCATGTTCGCTAGATTCGTATAAAATTCGCAGCATTCGCATTATAATTTATGATAAAAAGATTATTCTCCAGCCCCATAAACAGTATAACGATCGCAGCGCTAGCAGTAGCGCTGTCTTCGCTTGTAAGCCGGTTTCTGGGTATATTCCGTGACCGGATCCTGGCCGGTGAGTTTGGCGCAGGTGATACTCTGGATATTTATTATACTGCTTTTCGTGTTCCGGACCTAATTTTTAATCTGTTGGTCCTGGGCGCTCTTTCTGCCGGTTTTATCCCGATATTTGTTAGTTTGCTCAGTAGTAAGAAGGCCAAGATAAAGGATTTGGTCTCCAGCGCCAAGCATAAGGAAGCCTGGTATTTGGCGAATAATATTCTTAATATCTTGCTCTTATCCATTGCGGCTTTATCGGTTTTGGGAATTATCTTCGCGCCCGCCCTAGTCAAGGTATTAGCACCCGGTTTTTTTCCGGCCAAACAAGCCTTGACCGTAGATCTTACCCGGATTATGTTTTTATCGCCTTTAATGCTTGGAATATCCAGTATCCTGGGCGGCATATTGCAGTCTTTTAAACGTTTTTTTATTTATTCTTTGGCGCCAATTTTATATAATATCGGAATTATTGTCGGCGCTTTATTTTTTGTGCCTTACTGGGGGATTTATGGCTTGGCCTGGGGCGTGGTTTTGGGCGCCTTACTCCATATGCTTATTCAGTTGCCAACGGTAATCAAGCTAGGGTTTAGATATCGGCCAATAATCAATTTTAAGAATAAGCAAGTGCGGGAAATTGGCCGCTTAATGATACCGCGTACTATGAGCCTGGCTATATCGCAGATCAATTTATTGGTAATCACTATTATTGCCTCTACTTTGGCCAGCGGTTCGATCGCGGTTTTTAATTTTGCCAACAATTTGCAATCGTTCCCGATCGGGATATTCGGCATATCTTTCGCGGTCGCGGCTTTTCCAACTATTTCCGCGATCGCTTTTGATAAGCCAAAATTAATAAACAATTTTTCCCAGGTAATCCGGCAAATTCTTTTCTTTGTTGTGCCGGCGACTGTACTGCTACTCACTCTCAGGGCGCAAATAATCCGGGTAATTCTTGGTACCGGTCAGTTCAACTGGGAAGACACCTTGCTTACGATCCATACTTTGGGATTTTTTACCTTGTCTTTATTCGCCCAGGCGTCGATACCGTTGCTGGTGCGTGTTTTTTATGCCCGGCACAATTCTTTAACCCCTTTTTATATCGGTCTTTTCAGTGCTTTGATTAATTTAGTTTTATCGCTCGCGCTGGTAAAAATGTTGGGTGTAGCCGGTTTGGCCCTGGCCTTTTCTATTGCCAGTATTATTAATTTTATTATTCTTTGGCTTTTTCTCCGCGTTGAGATCGGGTCTCTGGATGAAGACCGGATACTTTTTTCCACTATCAAATTTTCCGCTGCCGCTCTGGCCGCCGGCATCACTATCCAGGGGATGAAGCTGGTTATCTGGCCCTATATAGACATGACCCGGGTATGGGGGGTTTTCACCCAGGGAGCTGCTGCCGGAATATCCGGAATATTGGTTTATCTGGCTTTTTGCTCACTGCTCAAAAGTGAAGAGTTTATTGATTTTTGGAATTCAATAAAACGGCGTATGCCCGGGAAAAAGATTACCACAGGTGATCATGGAGAGGCACGGGGTATATAGATAAAATTACAAATTTCAAGCATCAAATAACAAATAAATTACAAATTCAAAATCCTAATGACCAAAACAAAAAAAATATATCTAATTAAAATGTTTTGAATTTGGAATTTGATATTTTGAATTTATTTGGAATTTGTTATTTGGTGCTTTATTCTAAGTCACAAACTATCTAAAGGGTGTGACTTTTTGGTTTTTTGGGGTAAAATGTGGTATAATATAATAGATGTGGATATACATCGGACTCATATAAAATTTTAGTCCCCATGTAACTATGCAAATAAAAACAATTAAAAAATTGGCTAAGATTAATGGTCAGATTGTCTTGTTGCGCAGTGATTTTAATGTTCCGATTAACCGTGGGATTATTCAAGATGATTTTAAAATTAGAAAAGCCTTGCCCACGCTTAATTATTTAATAAATAACGGGGCAAAAGTTGTGATATTGACTCATCTTGGCCGTCCTAAATCTGTTAAGGATAAGCACGATTTAAGTACCTTGCCGATCGCGGCCAGGCTTAGTAAGTATTTAAAAAAGACAATTAGACATTTGGATCTTTGCTATGGATTTGAAGTAGAGAAAGTCATTAGCAAAATGAAGCCCGGGCAGGTAATCCTATTGGAAAATATCAGATTTGAGCCTGGTGAGTTTAAGAATTCTAAGCGTTTGGCTAAAAAATTGGCAAGTATGGCAAAATTTTATGTTAATGACGCTTTCGCAGTGTCTCATCGGAATCACGCTAGTGTGGCGGCAATTAAGGATTATATACCAAGCTTTGCCGGTTTTCTTGTAGCCGAGGAAATTAAGCATTTACGCCGAGTTTTACGCCCGGAAAAACCGTTAATTTCTATGATTGGCGGGGTCAAGCTGGCTACTAAAATGCCTTTGATCAGGAAACTGTCCCGTATTTCTCATCGGGTATTGGTGGGCGGGGCCTTAGCTAATGATTTTTTAGCTGCCCATGGCCTGGAGATTGGCAAGTCAGTTTCTGACAAAAAAAGCATTGCCTTGGCCAAAAGGATACATAATAAAAAAATAATATTACCGCTTGATGTGGTGGTTAGTAGCCGCATTACAAAGTGGCGTGTACGGGTTGCCTCAGTAAATAAAGTAGATAAAAACGATTATATTTTTGATATTGGCCCGCAGACGATTAAATTGTATGCAAAATTTATTAAGCAGGCTAAAACCATTCTTTGGAATGGCCCTATGGGCATGTTCGAAGACAGCCAATATAAACATGGCACCTTGGCGCTGGCGAGGGTGATGGCCGCCCACTCTACGGGTAAGGCTTTTGGCGTGGCTGGCGGCGGCGAAACCGTAGCCGCCCTGCAGCAGACTAAAATGCTTGAGCACGTGGACTGGGTTTCGACCGGTGGTGGCGCCATGCTTTCGTTTTTAATTGGCGCCAAAATGCCGGGACTTAAGGGATTGTATGTAAAATAAATATGTTTGAAGAGTCTGACAAAAAGCCGGATGACAGGATTAAAAAAAAGAAGCGGATTTTGCCAAGCAGTATTCCTCGCCGGCCCTTGTCTTTGCCGGTCAAATTTGCAATGTCAGAGGACTCAAGCAATAACAAAAAAATAAAGCCCAGTAAAGAGTTTGAAAGCCGGATGAAAGGTTTATACGAAAAAGGCAAGAAGCGGGGTTTTAGATATTCTGTTATTGGTATAAGTTATTGTATTATTGTGGCGGTTGTTGTGTTGTCGCTTGGATATTATCTAAGCAAGGAAATTAAAGAAATTACCAAACAAGTTGATAATGTTGGATTAACGCCCTTGGAAGCTATTTTGGATCCGGGTAATAAAATCTGTAATCTGGATTATTGCTGTCTGGCTTCTTTAAAGCGTATTCACAAACACCATTATGAAATTTATGACCGGGAAAAGCGCTGTGCTGACGGTTACGCTAGAAAAACACTGGAATGCGAGAATTCATTAGCTTGGTGTGAGCCAGTGGAAAAGCAGGTGAAAACTAATGATATAGAGATCAGTAATCCAAATAAGAATATTCAAAATGAATAATCGCGAAATAATTAATATAATATATTCGCATGTGCCCTATTTGTAGAGGGGCTTTCGCGAAGCGAAATAACCATGAAATCAAAATCCGCAATTTATATTCTAGCTTTAATGTTTTTTGCCGTTGTTATTATTCTTATTATGATCTACGGCGTTATGAAGCCGATTTTCAGTCCGAAATTAAAAGTGGATAGACAGATAGAGGCGCCATTAACAATTGAAGAAAAAAGAGCCCGTACTTTGGAGATTTTTAAAGAGCTGGACGCGCAAGACACAAGAACTGACAAGGAAAAAGCCAAAGATTTGGAAGAAAAAAGAGCCCGTACTTTGGAGATTTTTAAAGAGCTGGACGCGCCACAAGAATTCGGAATTGTAGCTGAATAGTAATTATTATATTTTATAATAAAAAATAGAGATATTAATAAAGTTATAAAAATATTTAATATTATTTAAAATCTATGTTTAAACCCAAACTAACTTTAACAAAACTAATAATCACCATTGTCCTTACTCTGGGTCTGTCTATCTCCTTCCAGTCGCTTTTGGCGGACTGGGCCGCGCCGACAAGTGCTCCGCCAGACGATAATCTGGGCCAGCCTCTGGATACCAGTGCCAGCACCCAGACAAAAGATGGAATATTAGTAGTTTTAGACGATTTAATTATCGGTGGCGATGCCTTGGTGGTAGATAGTTCTAATAATCGAGTGGGGATTGGAATGGTACCAGTGACGAAATTAGACATAAGCGCTGGAGGGGCAAATGAAGTAGGCTTTAGAATTATTGGATCTGATCGTTGGACCGGTTCTATGGTAAATCTTACTTCTGGCGGTTATAATCCGATTTCACAAGCCGGTGATATTGGCTTTATTTTTAGTACAGATAATAATGTAGCGGCGATGGCGGGCGGATTGGTTATCGCCCCATGGTCAAGTACTATGAGTGGGATTCGTATTCAAGAAGACGGCAACGTCGGGATTGGGACAAATGCTCCAGGCGATACGCTGGAAGTTAATGGAAACACTGTAATAACGGATAGATTGCAAATTGGAAATAATGTATCGGGCTGGAGAGAGGACAGTATTACCGGTTATGCGGATGGATTTATGCTTAATGATGTGGCGCTTTTTGTACCGGTATACTCTGGATCAGATTCTGATCTGAGATTGTATATCACGGATGATGCTTCGGATTCTTTTTCTATCTGGGGCGATACTTGCGGAGGAGGGGATTGCCTGGATCTTAATAGCGCCAGCCTGATAGCTATGTTTGAAGCTAGCGGTAATGTGGGGATTGGGACGAATGCTCCAGTATCACGACTGCATACAGAGGGTGCATTGACAATTCATGGTTCACATCCAGATTGGGGCACACTTCCTAGTGG
>JAUVLY010000072.1 GCA_030600505.1 Candidatus Falkowiibacteriota bacterium | reverse complement strand
GGATTTTCCAAATCAGTCAGCTTTTATGTCGGCAAGGTCGGGGGCGAGGCGGTTTGTCCCGGCGCCGATTTAAACGGCGATGCACGGGTAAATTTGGTTGATTTTTCCATTCTTCTTTTTTGGTGGGATACGGATAATGAATGCGCCGACCAGAATCAGGACGGTAAAGTGGATTTAATTGATTTTAGTATTATGATGTTTTATTGGACAGGGTAGGGTAAAATTTCTAATTTCTAATTTCTAATTTCTAATAAAATATTAGACCTTAGAAATTATAATTTAGAAATTAATTAATATGAATATTAATTTGAAGGTATTAATCGCATCTCTATTATTTATTTTTCCCTTGGCTTCCAGCGCTGCGGTACTGTACATGGAGCCGAGCGAGGGGGCTTATGGCCCGGGCGATGAGTTTGCAATTGATATTAAGATCGACCTTAATACCGGTTGTATTAATACGATTGAGGGCGAGGTTTTATTTCCCTATACCCGTTTGGTGGCCAATAGTTTTATGACCGGCGAGTCGCTTGTTAGTATTTGGGTAGACCGGCCCAGTGACGCGGAACTACGCGGATCCAACCAGACCGGGATCATTCATTTTTCCGGTGGGATTCCGGGCGGTTATTGCGGCAAGATCCCGGGTGATCCGGGGAATTCCAACATAGTTGCCAGGATAATATTTAGAGTTCCGGGGTTATCGATCGGCAGTGGCGAGGAAGAAGAAAGTGATGAAATAAATATCAGCTTTGGCGAAAATACCCGCGTTTTCCTAAACGACGGTTTGGGTACAGAGGATATATTGGCCACTCGCGAGGCAAGGATCAAGATCACTGACAAGGCAGTGACCGGCTTGGATTGGGATGAACTTGTTAAGAGAGATCGGATCCCGCCTGAGCCGTTTATTATTGAACTGCTTAAAGGCCAGAATGTGTATGACGGCAAGTATTATATTGTCTACACTACGGTTGATAAGCAGACTGGAATTGACCGTTATGAGGTATTGGAGATTAGACCTACTGAGGAATTGGGCGTAACACCGGATATAGCTTGGTGGAAGCGACTGTTGCAGCGTGAACGCCTGGCGCCCGATTGGACAGTTTCGGATATGCCTTATGTTTTACGTGATCAGACGCTCAATAGCGTGATCAAGGTTAAGGCAATTGATAAGGCCGGCAACGAAAGGCTGGTTGAATATATCCCGCCAATTGAATTTCAAAAACCAAAAACAGTACCGATCGAAAAGTATATTTACTTCGGTTTTGCCGCGGGAGCGATACTTATATTTATTATTATTTTCATAATATGGTTAATAAGAAAAATTAGCCGTCATAAAAATCATGAGGAGGAACAATTATAAAATTTACGCTTTATTAATTTTATTTGGCTTAGGATTGAGTTTTTGCCCGATGCCGGCTAAGACGGCCGGGGCCACGCTTTATCTCTCGCCATCGTCCGGCACCAAAACAATTGGCGCTACATTTAGCGTCGGGGTTAAGGTTAATTCCGGCGGTGAGGTAATAAACGCGGCCGAAGGCTCAATTAGCTACGACACCAACTTACTTGATGTAGTTAGTGTGTCCAAAGGCGGGTCTATCTTTCCGTTTTGGACCGCCGAGCCGGGCGCCTCGGGCGGCATAATCCGTTTTGGCGGTGGTTTGCCGCCGCCGGCCTATAACGGTTCTGCCGGCCACATTATTGGTATAACATTCAAGGCCAAGCGGGCCGGTGAAGCGCGCGTCAGCTTTACATCCGGCGCGGTCTTGGCCAACGACGGCAAAGGCACCAACATAATTGCCGGTATGGGCAGTGCCAGCTTTACCATCGGCGCAGCGCAAATTGCGCCAACTAAGCCCAAGGAACCGCCTAAGCCGAAAGTACCGGATTATAATAAGCCGGTGATTATATCAGCCACTCATCCGAACCAGGATTTGTGGTACAAAGAGACAGAAGCACAGTTTAAGTGGGAGCTTAAGGAAAGCATTAATGGCGTAAGTATTGCTTTTGACCAAAAACAATATACTGACCCGGGCTCAACTTCGGACGGCTTATTTGGTGAAAAAACATATACCGCGGATAAAGACGGCCACTGGTATTTGCATCTTAAATTCGAAGACGCCAGCCGCTGGGGAACGATCGCGCATTACCGGGTAAATATTGACACTGTTCCGCCTTTGGCTTTTGAGGTTGCGGTCTCTGACGCCCCGATCGGCGAATGGCCGGAGCTAAGCTTTGAAACCACTGATGAATTATCCGGTTTGTCAAAATATTTAATTTATATCGGCAACCTGGATCAGGATGCCCATGAGCTGGCCTCGGACAAAAATATTTTCCAGATAACAGGCATAAATGCCGGAACGCATACCGCGGTTGTTAAAGCGATTGACAAGGCCGGGAATGAACAGATATCCACGGTAGAGTTTACGATCAAATCAATCATGACCCCGACGATTGATAGTTATTCCAAAGAATTAAAATCCAGTGATAATTTCTATGCCAAAGGTACGGCAATCGAGGATGGCCGGGTAGTTATCTATATTGAACAGGGTGATCGTCTGGTCGCCACTTCAAGCGCCGCAGTTGATGCTGGTGGCAAGTGGCTCTATATTCACGATGATAAACTGGGTAATGGGCGCTATAGCTTCTATGTTGAAGCCATGAATGACAAGGGGCTCCGAAGCGAACCCAGTGAAAAGTTTACTTTTCTGGTATCACCGCCGGTGTTTACGATGATCGGCAGCTTTGTTATTAATTACTTTACTGTCTTTGTCAGCCTACTCTTCCTTATTGTTTTGATAGTTTTGATAATTTTCTGGTTTATTTTCTTTATCCGCAAGAAGCTTAAGAAGGAGACCAAAGAGATCGCGGAAATTCTCCGTCGTAATTCTATAGAGATGAAGAAGGCAATTGATTCGGTTTTTGCCAAACTGAGTGTAAACAAGGTTGGCCAGACCAAAGCCAAGGAAGAGCTAAAGAGTAAGGTTGATGGGAATGAGAAAAAAACCTTAAAAGAAATTCAGGATGTGGAGAAGATATTGAAGTAAGAGAATTAAAAAGATAAAATAAATTAAAGCAGTTCTATTTATTTAGAGCTGCTTTTTTAATAATTTACAAAAAAATAATGGGCAACCGATTTCTTTGGCTGCCCATTTTGTAAAAAGATTTTTTATTAAAAGGGTCTGGGGGCGAATGCAATTACATCCGTTGCTGTCTTGGTTTCGAATGCGCCAACTTTGTGAATATCACAAAATGTTATTAGAGCCCGGGCGCTTTCCAGAGTTTTTTGCATAGTTGTTTTTCTTTTTTTATTTGCTTTGTCAAACTCAGTCAGGAAGTGTGGCCGGTCTTTTTCCGGGAAAAACGAAACCCTTCCTTTTGTTAATGGCATTTCAAATGGGCCGATTTTATATTCAATACAGTATATCCTTAGATTCTCTGCCATTTTTTTTGCTTCCTGTATTTTTTTTATTCTTTCTTTCAAAATACCCTTTTGCGCCATTTCTACTTCTGCTCTTTTAATGTACATTTTTTTACTCCTTTCGATAATGTTTTTATTTTTTTTGTTTGATTTGTTACTTTAATATAAAAAGCCGATATTGTCAATTAACGTGCTGGTTTATATCTTTATCTTCCGTGCCCGGCTTGTCCCTCCGTAGTCCCGAGTACTCGGGACGAAGGGGGGGGGGGGGTGAATGGGTAACGTTACTCTAACGTTACCTTGTATGATTTTTTTATACTTTCTTTATCTTTTCATAATGTAGTCTATGTTAAGCTTGAATTAATAGTATGTAAATCTTTAAATATACAACATGAAAGTTGATGATAAAGAGGAGAATAATTTAGCCTATATTGATAGCCAGAATCTAAATTTGGGAATTAAAGATCTAGGGTGGGATTTAGACTTTAAAAAGTTTAGGATATATTTGTTGGAAAAGTACTCCGTTGTTAAGGCTTATCTTTTTATAGGTTATGTTTCCACTAATGAAACAATGTATCAAAGACTGCAAGAATATGGTTATATTTTAAATTTTAAACCCACTTTGATTAATAAAAAAGGAGAGGTTAAAGGAAATGTTGACGCGGATTTGGTGTTGCAAGCCATGAGAGATTATAAGAATGAAAAATTTGACAAGGCGGTGATTGTGACCAGTGACGGCGATTTTTATTGCTTAGTTGATTATTTGTATAAGAGAAGAAAGCTTAGGCTGGTTATGAGCCCTTGCGTGGATACTTGCTCGGTGTTGCTTAGAAAAAAAGCCAAGGAAAAAATAATATTTATGAATAATTTGAAAAAGAAACTTGAGTACAAACGAAAAAGCACCGCTTAAGGACAAAACCTTAAGAGGTGCTTTTTCATATTGATTCTATAGATATATTAGCATATAGAAAATTAAAAGTCAACAGAAAACGTCAGAAATGAACCGTACCCCGTTTAGTGGACACGGATAAAAAACTATTTACACGCTACTAAAAGATGATTTCTGTAACACACAGGGGTCATCTTTTTTAAATCCCAATGGAAGATACCCCAAAAACTAGACACCTTGTCTAAGTTGTATTAACATTGGGGTATATGAAAAAAGGACATAAGGTTTCAAAAGAAATCAAAGATCAAATTTTAAAAAGGGTTAAGGAGGAAGGAG
>JAUVLY010000060.1 GCA_030600505.1 Candidatus Falkowiibacteriota bacterium | reverse complement strand
ACAGAAAGCAGAAAACATAAGACCACAGACAACAGACAGCAGACGACAGACGACAGAAAACCCTCCTACGCTAAAGCTTCGGAGGACAAGCAGAAAGCGGATGTAAAAAAAATTCGGACAAAAAATAAGAAAGTGGATGATAAAAAGATATTTTATAGTGAGCTGGAGGAGAAATATATGCGGGCTTTGGCTGATTATCAGAATTTGCTGAAGCGGACGACTGTGGAGAAGCAGGAGTTTGCTAAATATGCTAATGAGGGATGTGTACGGGAGATATTGCCGGTCTATGATAATTTACGAATATCGCTAGAACATATTGATGGAGAGGCTAAGGAAAACGGCTGGGCCGAAGGCATTAAGTATGTAGTTAAGCAATTTGCCGAGATTTTAAAAAATATGGGAGTTGAAGAGATTAAAGCTAAGGGAAAAAAATTCGATCATAATATCATGGAAGCGATAGAAGGTAAAGGTGATAAAGTCAGTGAAGTAGTTAAACCCGGGTATAAATTAAAAGACAAGGTTATTATTCCCGCGAAAGTAATTTTGAAAATTAAGAATTAAAAATTGTTTGAAAATTAAAAATTGAAAATTATAAATTAACCAAGGTTTTTAAAATCGATTATTGTGTATTAGATAGTAATGTTTTAAAAACAATAAACTTATGGCATTAATTAAGTGGTCTCCTTTCCTTGATATGGAACCATTCGAGGAAATGGGGAAAATGATGGGATCATTTACTCCGGCAATTGATATGTATGAAGATAAGGATAATGTGATTGTCGAGACCCAGTTAGCCGGGATTGATCCGGAAAAAGTAAATATTTCAATTGAAAATGATGTTTTGTGCATCAAGGGCGAGAGTGAAAAAAAGAGTGAAGTAGAAGATAAGAATTATTACCGCAAAGAGATCCGGCGCGGCGGGTTTTATCGCAGCGTATCTCTGCCAACCCACGTCCTGGGTGATGCGGCCAGTGCTGTGGCTGAAGACGGCGTGCTTAAAATCACTATCCCTAAAGCGCAAGCAGCAAAACCAAAGACGATTAAGATAAAAACCAAAAAATAACGTCGCGAATTTAAGCGAATTTAAAGCGAATAGGATCGAATCGAATTTACTCGAACAACTTAAAAAAAAATTACTAATAATCAATTTGTCATTCTGAGCGCCTGCCTGCCGGGCAGGCAGGAAGCGAAGAATCCCGTGGATATAGAGACGAGATCCTTCGTCGCTACGCTCCTCAGGATGACAAATACATAAATAACTAAAAGAACAAAATAAATGGTAAAAATATCTGTAAGCCACGAGGAGGAGGGAAGAGGCGAAGAGAAAGCACCACCTAAGAAAATAAAAGAAAGTGCGCCGGTTAAGAAGGTGCCCAGAAAGGCATTACCTAAGAAAATCGTTAAGAAGCCAGCTGTTAAAAAACCATCACCCAAGAAAATCACAAAAACTTATGCTAAAAAGGATAAAAGTGGCTTAAGTATATTAGTTATAGCCACTGTTGTAACCACGCTAGTCGTTGGTGGAGGAATTTACGCCTGGCAAAAAAGTACGGGTACGAAGATTTTGACCGAGGCCAGAAAAGAAGCATTGGAAACCAAGATGAGTTTTGAAGAGCGTCTGGCAACCCTTAAGAGTAAGCTTACCGGAGTGGAAACAGAAAATGTTGAGTTAAGAGAAAAAGCCGAAGAATTAGCTAGGCGCGCTCTGCTTTTAGGAAAAGCAAAAATAGATTTTATTGACGAGGAATTGGGATTGGCTTTTACTTATCCGGCCCTATTTGGGGAAATAACTATTACGAAAACTGAGATTGCCAGCGGCACCAAATATCTGGGCACATTTACGGATAATGACAAGTTAGTTTTCGGCGGTGTCAGTGCTAGTTTTGAGTTACCGCGCAGTCAAGCTACGGCGACATTAGCGGTAATAGATAATTTGGGCTACACGCAGTCGCGGCGCGATTATTTCTGGCTCGGCCCGGGGGAGCGGGAACACGAAATTAACCCGGTGGAAGTTATTAAGTTCGATGGCGGTGAAGCATTGCTTGTTGATCAAAATAGTTTTGCGATCGATTCGGAGGAGGATGGGCTGCCGGTGGATATTGGCGAAAATGTAGCCGTTATATTTAATCTTGATAATGATGAGTATACCGGTTTGGCATTTTTAAACCAGGATTTCGGCATGCTCCCATTAGAGAGCTATAAAGAGATGATTAAATCAATAAAGTTAATAAATCAATAAAGTAATATAATTATCCCACGAATCAACGAATCAAGTACAAATTTACGAATACTCTATTAATAGTTTAGTTAGAATTTGTAAATTCGTGAATAGATTCGTTGATTCGTGGGAGAAATAATTAATTTAATAGATAATAATAAAAAAACTATGAGTAAAATATTAGGAATAGATTTGGGTACCACCAACTCGGCGATGGCTATCATCGAGGGTGGCAAGCCCAAGATTCTAGAAAACGCTGAGGGCAATCGGACCACTCCCTCAATTGTCGCTGTAAGTAAAAACGGCGAACGTTTAGTCGGTCAAACCGCCAAACGGCAAGCGGTTACCAACCCGGAGAATACCGTATACGCGGCTAAGCGCTTGATCGGGCGGAATTTTAATGATGAAGAAGTTCAAAAAGATTTGAAAAATTCTCCTTTTAAGATCGTTCAGTCCGGAAAAGGTATAAAAATTAAATTAAACGATAAGGATTATACCCCGCAGGAAGTGTCGGCCATGATCCTGTCTAAACTTAAGGCCGATGCCGAGGCTAAGCTGGGTGAAGAGATTAAGGAAGCGGTAATAACCGTGCCGGCTTATTTTAACGATGCCCAGCGCCAAGCGACCAAGGACGCGGGCAAGGTAGCCGGTTTGGAAGTTAAGCGGATCATTAACGAGCCAACCGCGGCTGCTTTAGCCTATGGCTTTGAGAAGAAGAAGGGTGAGCAAATCGCGGTTTATGATCTGGGTGGCGGCACTTTCGATATTTCCATTTTGGATGTGAGCGAAGACACGGTAGAAGTTAAGTCCACTAACGGCGATACCCATTTGGGCGGCGAAGATTTTGACCAGCATATAATCAATTGGATACTTACAGAATTTAAAAAAGACCAGGGCATTGACCTGGGGAATGACACTCTCTCACTGCAGCGGATTAAAGAGGCGGCCGAGAAAGCCAAGATTGAGCTCAGTACAACCAAAGAGACCGAGATCAACCAGCCTTTTATCACCACAGACGCGAGCGGACCGAAACATTTGGTCATGAAAATGACCCGTGCTAAACTGGAAGAGCTGGTCGGTGATTTGGTTGACAAAACCTTAGAGCCCTGCCGGAAAGCCTTGAAAGACGCCAAGCTTGAACCCAAAGATATTGAAGAGGTAATTATGGTTGGTGGCATGACTCGTATGCCCATGGTTCAGAAAAAAGTTAAAGAGTTTTTTGGCAAAGAGCCTCACTTGGGGGTTAACCCGGACGAGGTAGTTGCTTTAGGCGCGGCTGTACAAGCCGGAGTTTTGCAGGGAGACGTAAAGGATGTATTACTCCTGGATGTTACTCCGCTTACTTTGGGCATAGAAACTCTGGGTAGTGTTTCAACACCGTTAATTGAGCGCAATACCACCATCCCGACAAGCAAGTCGCAGATATTTTCTACCGCGGCTGATAATCAAAGCAGTGTGGAGATCCATGTGCTCCAGGGTGAAAGACCGATGGCTGGGGACAATAAAACCCTGGGACGCTTTATCCTTGACGGTCTGCCGCCGTCTCCCCGTGGTGTACCACAAGTAGAGGTGTCATTTGATATTGATGCTAATGGTATTCTTAATGTTAAAGCAGTTGATAAAGCTACCAGCAAAGAGCAAAAGATCACTATTACTGCCAGCTCCGGTCTAAATGAAGAGGAAATTGAGAAGATGAAAAAAGACGCGGAAACGCATGCCGATGAAGACAAGAAGAAAAAGGAGCAGATAGACATTAAAAACCAAGCCGATACTATTGTTTTCACAACCGAAAAACTTATTAAAGAATCCGGGGATAAAATGAAGGATGAGGATAAGAAAGAACTGGAAAGCAAGCTTGAAGAATTAAAGAAAGTTAAAGATTCTGATAATACTGACGAGATTAAGAAAAAGATGGAAGAAATGAATGAGGTAGCGCAAAAGATCGGCACTGCCATGTACCAAGCTCAGGCAGCCGAAAAAGCTAAAGAGGGTGAAAAGACTGAAGCAAAACCTGGCGATGAAAAGGCTGAAGATAAAAAAGCAGGCGATAAAAAGAAAGACGAGCCAGTAGAAGGTGATTTCGAGGAAGAGAAAAAATAAATGTTTTCATAGCTTGCCTTTAATAAAAGGGCAAGCAATTAAGGACATTTTAACAATTACAAAAAAAGGAGGATAATCATGGAAAGATTCATTATGTTTTCTGGATTTGGTGGTTCTGTTTTATTTTTCTGGGCAACAGTAATAGATTTTTGGGGGGATTGGACGATAAATAAGCCAGAATTTATACTCGGCTTTATATTATCGTTACTCGCCATGGGGATTGTTTCTATTGAAACGATTGATGAGAAAAAAATAAAACCCAGGAACGGGTAAAACAAAAAGAAGAAAGGTGAAATTTAGTAGTCCTTACCTTTCTTCTTGTATTATTTATTATTAAATTATTTATATGACACAAGAAAATAACAAACAAAACAAGACGCAAATCAAGATCGCGGATAATTTGCCGGGGGCGGAATATGCCAATGCCATGCAAATCAATCATAATCGCGATGAATTTCAAATGATGTTTATCAGCATCATGGGTCTAAGCGGCAAAGTAGCCGGTAAAATTATCAGCAACCCTGGTCATTTTAAACGAATGATCAAGGCAATGCAGGACAATCTGGACAAATACGAAAAACAGTTCGGCGAAATAAAAGTAGCTGATGCACCGGTTGGGAAGGAGATTGGGTTTAAGGGATAATAGCATTGTCATCCTGAGGAGCATAGCGACGAAGGATCCCGTGAATAACATTAGATTGTTTTTGACGGGATTCTTCGGCCTTCGGCCTCAGAATGACAGCAAGAAAAAATGGGAAAGGATTATTATAATATTTTAGGGGTGGAGAAAGGCGCGAGCCAGGATGATATTAAGAAAGCATTTAGGAAAAAAGCGCATCAGTGCCATCCGGATAAAGCCAATGGTAATGAGGCTAAGTTTAAAGAAATAAACGAGGCCTACCAGGTTCTTGGCGACCCTAAAAAACGCGGCCAATACGATCAGTTTGGCTCAAGCTTTGAGAATATGCAGGGCAATGCCGGCGGTTTTGATGGCTTTCGGGATTTTTCCGGAGCCGCTAATGGTTTTAACATAAACATGGATGATCTGGGTGATGTTTTCGGCGGGATTGGTGATATCTTTGGTTTTGGTGGTGGCGGACAAAGACGTCAAGCCCGGGGTCGGGATTTGCAGCTGCTTGTCAACATTAGCTTTATGGAAGCGGTATTTGGAGTAGAAAAAGATATTGCAATAAATAAGCAAGTTGTTTGCGATCGTTGTAATGGTAATTTAGCTGAGCCGGGAACCAAGATAGAAACTTGCAAGGCCTGCAATGGCAAAGGTACAACTACCCGCGTCCAGCGAACCATCTTGGGGAATATGCGAGTTAACG
>JAUVLY010000141.1 GCA_030600505.1 Candidatus Falkowiibacteriota bacterium | reverse complement strand
AAAAGATACTATAATGCCGTAGATATATTGGCCAGAAGGCGAGTAAAATTACTGTATAAAAAATGTGTACAGTTTTTTTATTTGGAAAATTAAAAGGCTTGAAAAAAAACCAATAATATTATAAAATATAAGTATAAGTGTTAATAACAAAAATTAGTTTAATTTTAGCAATTAAATAAAATATATATGCCAGAAGTAAAACCAACAGTAGAAACTTTCGCAAAAATCAAGGTTGTCGGTGTCGGTGGCAGTGGTGGCTCGGTCGTCAACAGAATGGTTGACGCCGGAATTAAAGGGGTGGAATTTATTGCCATGAATACCGATGTCCAGGCTTTGCATTATAATAAGGCCAGCAAAAAGCTTCATGTCGGCAAATCCATTACCCGTGGATTGGGGGCCGGTATGAATCCGGAGTTGGGCCGCCAATCGGTTGAGGAGTCGCAAAACGAAGTTCGTGATATTTTAAAAGACGCGGATATGGTATTTGTCACCTGTGGTTTGGGCGGCGGTACCGGTACCGGGGCTTCGCCGACGGTCGCGGAAATTGCCCGGGATTTAGGGGCCTTGACCGTGGCGATAGTAACCAAACCTTTTGCCTTTGAGGGGATACAGCGAAAAAATATTGCCGAAAGGGGGTTGACTGAACTCCAGGATAAGGTAGACACGATAATTACTATTCCCAACGATAAGTTACTCCAGGTGATAGACAAAAAAACTTCTCTTTTGGATGCTTTTCGGGTAGTGGATGAGGTCTTACAGCAAGGCGTCCAGGGAATTGCCGAGTTGATAACCCAGCCCGGGCTTATCAACGTTGACTTTGCCGACGTAAAAGCGATAATGTCTAATGCCGGTTCGGCCTTAATGGGGATTGGTACTGCCAGCGGAGAGAATAAGGCAATAGAAGCCGCCAAGGGCGCGATTAGTTCACCGCTGCTCGAAATGTCTATTGAGGGCGCGCGCGGGCTTTTGTTCACCATAACCGGCGGGGAGAATTTGGGCATGAACGAGGTGAATGAAGCGGCCAAGATAATTACCGCTTCCGCCGATGAGGATGCCAAGATAATATTCGGCGCGGTGATTGACCCGAAAATGAAAGACGAATTAAAAATATCCGTGGTTGCGACCGGTTTTGACGGACGCCTCGGGGGAGCAGCTGAGTCAATTAGCAGTGATCCTAACTACTCACAGAACCGGTTTATAGCTGACAAGGAAAAAAAGGAAAAGGAAAAACCGCAAAAATTCAGGACTAAAGCCTCACCTCTTAAAGCCGCCCAAGCCGAACCGGCCAGTAAAAAGTCGGCTGCCGGAGAAGATGAAGATGATGAATTGGGCATTCCGGCCTTTATCCGGAAGAAAATGATGTAAGGGGTTACGAATTACGAATTAATTACAAATTTACGAATTTATAAATATTAAACACCCCCGTTACAAGGGGGTTGTTTAATATCTGCTAGATACCTTTTAAGGTATCTTAAAAGGTATCTAAGCAATCAACAATATGAGAAATACTCTTAAGAATAAAAATATTAGAAAAGTATATCGTAAATCCGGTAGCTATGCTATTACCTTGCCGATTGAAATAATAAAAGAGCTAAAAATAAGAGAGGGCCAGAAGCTGGTGGTCAAAAAGCGCGGGAAAGGTATTTTAATAAGTGATTGGGAAAAATAGTCAATGAAAAAAATTAATTATCAAAAAAATCAAATTATCCACGGGTGGCGGGTTGTGCAGGTGAAGAAGATTGCTTCACCGCCAGCTACTTGTCTTAGCCTGGAGCACATTAAGACCAAGGCTAAGTATTTTCATGTGGCTAATGGTTCTAGGGACAATACTTTTGCTGTCGCATTTAAAACCATTCCCAAAGACAATACCGGCGTGGCCCATATCCTGGAGCATACCGTACTTACCGGCTCTAAGAAGTATCCGGTCCGGGACCCGTTTTTTTCTATGATCAAGCGCAGCCTGAAGACCTTTATGAACGCTTTTACCTCGGAAGACTGGACTGCCTATCCCTTTTCAACCAGTAACCGAAAAGATTTTTATAATTTAATGTC
>JAUVLY010000064.1 GCA_030600505.1 Candidatus Falkowiibacteriota bacterium | reverse complement strand
TATCAAATAACCGCCTTTGCCAACCGGTACGCTCTTGCCTTTTTTGTCCACCACATCAGCGATAATGCCGGGAAAAGGCTTGCAAGCCGAGCCGGCTTTGAGCGGTGCGCTAGGCAAGGGGGTGATCATATTCATACCGGTCTCAGTCTGCCACCAGGTATCCATTATCGGGCAGCGGCGCTTACCCACGTGAGTATAATACCATTTCCAGGCTTCCGGATTAATTGGTTCGCCGACTGAGCCGAGAATTTTCAAACTGGGCATTTTGTGCTTTTTTGGCCAACTGGCTCCATATTTCATCATTGCCCGAATCAAGGTTGGGGCGGTGTAGAGCACATTCACTTTATACTTTTCAATTACTTTCCAGATCCGGTCCGGCTTAGGAATATCCGGCATACCTTCGTACTGGAGAGTGGTCACGCCGGCCAAAAGCGGACCGTATATAATATATGAATGGCCGGTGATCCAGCCCGGATCAGCTGTGCACCAAAAGACCTCATCACCTTTAAGGTCAAAAACCCATTTAATAGTGCGCAGTACGCCGGTTGCGTAGCCGCCATGGACATGAATCACGCCCTTAGGTTTGCTGGTCGTGCCCGAAGTGTAGAGTACAAAGGCCGGATCTTCCGCGTCCATTTTCGCGCATTTTGCCTCAGTAGACATGCCTTTAACAAAATCCTTGTACCAGATATCACGGCGTTTATTAAATTTAATTTTTTGCTTATTATTTTTGGTAACAATTACTTTTTTGATCGTTTTGGTTTCCTTTAAGGCGGCGTCCACAATTGACTTGAGGTCTATCACTTTGTCGCGGCGAAAACTGCCGTCAGCGGTAAATAGTACCTTGGCTTTAGCGTCATTGATCCGGTCAGCCAGCGCCTTAGAGCTAAAACCGGCATAAACCACCGAATGCATGGCGCCAATTTTGGCACAGGCCAACATGGCCATGGCGATTTCCGGGATGTTCGGCATATATATCGCAATCCTATCCCCTTTTCTCACGCCTAAGCCCCTAAGCGCGTTAACCAGCTTATTGACCTCATGATAAAGCTGTTTGTAGGTAAATTTTCGCTCTACGCCGGTTTCGTCCTCAAATATTATGGCCAGTTTCTTTTCTACCGGTGTGCCCATATGCCTGTCCAGAGCGTTATAGGCGAGATTAATTTTGCCATTAACAAACCATTTATAAAACGGCTTTTTCTTGTCATCAAAGGTTTTGTCCCACTCTTTAAACCAATGCAAATCGTGAGCTGCTTCTTCCCAAAATTTAAGCGGATTTTTAGCCGCTTGTTTAAGCGTTTTTTCATATTCCGGCACGTTGGCATTTTTTTTAAGCTTTGCCGATGGTTTGTAGAATTTTTTTGATTCTGACAGTACGTCTGTCAATTCTCTGTCCAAGGCCATAGGTTTTATTTTTTTAGTAAATAATAAAAATTTGTTTGAGCTGGGCCTCTGGCCCGCGAACTTTGTCGCTTCGAAAGTCGCAGGCCAGAGGCCTTGCTCCAACGTATTTGTAGATTTGAATTAATATTATTATATCACATTATTTATAATTTTTTAAGTTTAATTCAGCGTATTTAGTTTTTTTATCAAGATCACTTATTTTAAAATCGTGTCCTTTGAAAATACCTTCCATTATTTTATTGTCGCAGTAATATTTGGCAAAAACTTTTTTATAACCGCGCTCCCGGGCAATATCGAGGATTAAGTCAGTAAATCTATTTCCCAAACCCAAACTGTGCCAGGGGTCGCCCACTACAATGGCAAATTCTGCCTTTTCACCAAACGGATCACCAATTAAACGAACTACGCCAATCATTTTATTATTTTTACCGACTTTAAGCTCCGCTATTAGCGCGATTTCCCGGGAATAATCTATTTGCGTGTATCGCTGTAAAAGCTCATGGCTTATTTTTTTGATCGGACCGAAAAAACGATGGCGTTCGGTTTCTTTGGAAAATGTTTTAAATAACTCGGCTTCCATTGGCTCATCCTCCGGACGAATTGGCCGAATAATAACTTTCTTTTTATTTTTCATTGTAAATTCGGAAATGTATTCCTTGGGGTAGGGTGATATTACCAGATGTGAATATGGTTTTACAATTTTCCCAATTATAGATTTATCCAAAATCACTTTAGCATCAAGAACTATTCCGCCCTGCTCGTCAACCGCGAATGGATTAATATCAATCTCTTTGATCTCGGGAAAATCGCTCACCAAATACGAAAATTTATACAAAAGAAATTGGATGGCCTGAATATCAACGCCGGGCATCCCCCGATAACCTTTAAGGAGTTTATAAATACGCGTATCTTTTATCATTTTTAAGGACAAGGCCATATTTAATGGCGGTAAACCAATTTGCGTATCTTTAAACACTTCAACCGCTACCCCGCCCATGCCAAAAACAATCGCCGGGCCAAAGATCGGGTCTTTTTTACAGCCTATCAATATCTCATATCGCTTTTCTATCATTGCTTCTATGAATATTCCGTCAATTTGTGCTTTTGGTTCTTTTTGCTTTGCGCTGGCGATTATTTGTTGAAATGCTTTTAGGGCTTCTTTTTTTGAATTAATATTCAACTTAACCCCATTAACATCGGTTTTGTGGAGAATATCCGGCGAAAGGATTTTCATAACCACCGGGAAACCGATCTTAGCGGCCAGGGAAGCGGCTTGTTTTTCTGATTTGGCAATCGCGCTTTTAGCGATTGGTATTTCATAATTGGCAATAAATTCTTTTGCTTCAGCTTCGGTCAAACAATCGCGCTTATCAGCCACTACTTTTTGTATTAATTTTTTATTAGCATCAGTTTTGGGGTTAAAGGCATGCGGTATGCTGGCCGGTGTTTCATACAGGTTTTCCAAATTTTTTGAATAGCTGACTATATTTATAAAACAATTTATCGCGTCTTCCGGCTGGCGGTACACCGGAATATTGCCTTTTTCCAATATTTTTCTGCCCTCAGCTACCGCGTAGCCGCCCATCCAGGCGGCCAAAATTGTTTTACTATTTCCTTTAGCCAACTCAGTTAAGCACTTAGCTACCGCGGTCGGGTCAGTCATGGATTGGGGCGTTAATATTATCAGAACGCAGTCAACATTTTTGTCGCGCAGTACTATTTTCAAGCTTTTTTTATAATGTTCAGCCGTGGCATCCCCCAATATATCAACTGGGTTATTTTTACTCCAGGCTGAGGGTAAGAATTTATTTAATTGGTTGATAGTATTTTTTTCTAATTTAGCAATTTTTCCTCCGGAATAAACCAAAGCATCAGTCGCGATAATTCCCGGTCCGCCGGCATTGGTTATTACCGCCATTCGCGCGCCTTTTGGCCGGGGCTGCATGGCAAGTGATTTGGCGGCATGGAATAAGCCCACCACTGTGTCGGCCCGGATTATGCCGGCGCGCTCAAAGGCCGCGTTAAATATGGCGTCATTACCGGTAATTGACCCGGTGTGTGATTTGGCAGCAATTGATCCGGCTTCGGTACGCCCGGACTTGAGGATAATGATCGGTTTTTGCCTGCTAAACGCCCGGGCCGCACTCATAAAGCGCTTTGCGTCGGAAAGAGATTCCATGTATATTAAAATACTGCTTACCTCCGGGTCTTCACCAAAATAATCTATTAGGTCCGCGAAGCTGACATCTACCATAGAGCCGACAGAGACAAAATAACGAAACCCGACATTATTTTTAATTGACCAGTCAAGAATGGCAGTGCCAAGCGCCCCGGACTGGGAAATAAAGGCCAATTTACCGGGTAAAGCCATGGTAGAGGCAAACGTAGCGTTTAAATGCGAACCGGGGCGCATAAAGCCCAAACAATTGGGCCCGATTATCCGCATATTGTATTTACGCGCGATTTGCAATATTTCCTGCATCATTTTTTCACCGGCCTTGCCCACTTCTTTAAATCCGGCGGAAATTATTACCACGCCGCTCACGCCTGCCTTACCGCATTCAAGCGTTATCTGGGGTACACTTTTGGCCGGGGTAGCAATGATCGCCAGATCAATTTGGTCCGGTATTTCTTTAACGCTGTTATAGGCTTTTATACTATGCACGCTGCCGCGTTTAATATTGACCGGATAAATAATACCGTCATATTCGGAGTTGATCAAATTATCCATTAATGAATAACCAACACTCCCCTTTTTATCACTAGCGCCAATTACGGCGATAGTACTAGGTTTGAATAGTTTGTCTAACATGTTACGAATTACTAATTAGTTACACCTGCCTGCCGGCAGGCAGGAATTTACGAATTAATTGTATCATATTTTTTGATTTTAAGATAATTTTTTGGGCAAAAAAAGAGAGGCAGATGTATAAACAAATGCCCCGGTATTTTTTTAATTTAGATTTTTCGAAAAGAACGATGTACGTTAAATTGTTGAAATACCCTAGCAGGGCGAACCGACGCCCTGCTGGAGGGTCGAAAGAAGGCGCTTGCACCATGCAAGCTATGCGAATGAAAAAACAGATAAAGAAATTGTTTGTTATCCAAGCAGTCGCTCAAGCTGCTTGAATAATTATATTATTGCAAATTATTCAAAAAAAGTCAACATAAAAAAAATCGTGCGATTAATCGCACGATTCTTTTATAATAAAAAAATAATAAATTGACTAAATAATTGAAATCAGATACTATATTTTAGAGATAGTATTCGGGGATCGTCTAGTGGTAGGACTCCAGGTTCTGGTCCTGGCAACCATGGTTCGAGTCCATGTCCCCGAGCAAAAAAAGCATTCGCACTTTGTGCGTATGCTTTTTTTGTTTGAGGGCTTTTACTCAAACCAAAGGCCTCGTTGATAAATGCTTTAGGTATTTAGAGATTTATATATTTAAACTTAACAAAAGAATAAAAGGGCGGGTCTTCGAGTCCATGTCCCCGAGCAAAATAAAACCCGACTCATTCGAGTCGGGTTTTTTTATATAATTTTTTATACTATTTCACCACTTTCCCACCAAAGGTTTTAAGAAGATTGTTGATCGCGTTATTATCCGCACCACCATCCTGTTTTGTTTCTGGTCTGTTTGTCGATGTGGCTGGCTTAGGCGGTAGTGGGGCCGCGGCCTGGGCTTGGCTCGCGCCATTACCATTACCGTTAACCTTGCCATTAGCCTTAATATTTTCATCAATAATCGCGTTAATTATCATATTCTGGCCATAAACATCT
>JAUVLY010000144.1 GCA_030600505.1 Candidatus Falkowiibacteriota bacterium | reverse complement strand
CGCTTTGTCAGCCGGTTATTTTGATGCTTATTATTTGCAGGCGCAAAAAGTACGAACCATTATCAAGCAAGAGTTTGATGAGGTTTTAAGCCAGGTTGATTGCATTCTTACTCCAACTACTTCAGCTACCGCCTTTAAGATCGGTGAACAGATAGATGATCCGCTGGCAATGTATTTGGAAGACATTTTTGTTACCGGCGCATCTTTGGCCGGTTTACCGGCGATATCAATCCCGGCCGGCTTTGCTAACAAAATGCCGGTCGGCCTTCAGTTGATCGGACCCCGGTTTGGAGAAAAAATAATTTTTAATGCGGCGAACGCGTACGAGAAAGCGACAGAATGGGGGAAAGAAAAGCCGAAGATTTGAAAAAGATAACAGAAAATAGAAAGCAGAAAATAGAAAGCAGAAAATAGAAAGCAGAAAATAGAAAGCAGAAAATAGAAAATAGAAAAAAGAAAATAGAGCATAGGAAATAAGATTTAGAAAAATAAAATGTGGATTAAGCTCAGATTCTATTTACTATTTACTGTTTTCTTATAATTATTAATAATACAAAAATATGTCTCATCATATAGGAATAAAATTAATCATTGTCTTTGTAATCATCGCCCTTTTTGCCGCTGGCAGCTATTTTTGGCTTAAGGGTGATTTTGGCGGTATCAAAACCAATATTGAGCAAGAAGCAATTAACAAACCGATTAGGCCGCCGGAGGTAAGTGATAAAATTATCGAGCAAGCTAAATCAATTGCCATTCAACCGGTCCAAGCAATTGGCGAGCTTGACCATTATCAAGGTGATTTAGAAGCGCCAATCCAAATAATTATTTATGATGATTTTGAATGTAATTACTGTGCTCAGTTTACTGGTGTGCTGGAACAGGTCAAGGACGAGTTTGGCGACCAGCTTGTGATCGCGGTCCGCCATTTTCCTTTACGCTCCAACACTTATTCTTATAAGGCAGCGCTAAGTGTAGAATGCGCGGCTGAGCAGGATAAATTCTGGGAAATGCATGATGAACTGTTTGCCGGCCAGGGCCAGGGCTTTAGTACGGAGGTATTTAAAGGGATTGCTTTGGAATTAGGCTTGAATGAGACACAATTTAATGATTGTCTGGACAGCGAAGAATATAAAGATAAAATTCAAACCCAGCTGGAGCAGGGGAAAAGATTTGGCGTTACCGGCACTCCGGGCATTTTCATTAACCTTGAACCCCACGCCGGCGCCGTCCCGTTTGAGGATTTTACGGATAGCCAGGATAGGGAGAGGGAGGGGATGAAGAGTATTATTGAGAGGCATTTGAATAAAAATGAAAGCTAATTGTCATTGCGAGGAGGAGCGTAGCGACGACGTGGCAATCTTGAGAAAATTAAAATAACACGGGATTGCTTCTCCGCCTTCGGCGGATCGCAATGACAGGGGTGTCTTATGAATATGAAGCTTTGGAAGAAGTATGGAGAGTTCGCCTAGAGGCCTATGGCACTTGCTTGGAAAGCAAGCGGGTTAGTAGCCCACGCGAGTTCGAATCTCGCACTCTCCGCCCAGAATATTTGCAATTTAGTAGGATATTTTGTATTTTGTAATAGAATTGAATATTTTTCCGAAATAGGGTTTGATTCCCTTGCTGTCCCGCAGCTGTAAAGTCCATTTTTTGTTAAATGGAACGAGCCAGATCGAGTTAAATATTTGTTAATAAAATAACACTAAACTTTTCGTGGATTTGAGAGTTGGTGAAACTTAAGACAGCGACAAAGCTGTTAGTTTTTCTCTCTCCATTTGAATTGGAGATTTTTTTATGAAAAAAAATTATCAAAAACTAAAAACAAGCCTTTTGTTACCCTTGCTTTTAATTTGTCCTTTGCT
>JAUVLY010000041.1 GCA_030600505.1 Candidatus Falkowiibacteriota bacterium | reverse complement strand
AAATAATAAAGAATAATCGGGGAAGCTATTATATTAATATCCCTAAAGAAATTATGAAGGAGCTAAGGTGGAAAGAGCGCCAGAAATTGGTGGTTAAAAAACAAGGCCAGGGTTTAAGGATCGTGGATTGGAAAAAGTAGGATGATTTTTTAAAATTGACTTTAATTGAATATTATTGTAAAGTTAAATCAAATTAAGGGCATATGTCCTATTTTTTTATTTTAATTCGTATGTGCCGCATTTGTAGCGCGGCTTGCCGAAGGCAATAACTATGAATATAAGTGAGCTAGCCAGACAACTTAGAATCAACCCCCAAGAGCTGAGGAATCATTTGCCGCAGTTTGGTTATGATATCGGCCAAAAAGCGATTAAAGTAAACCGCAATGTGGCTAATAAAATAATTCGTGATTGGCCGCGTTTGCGTCGGCAGATCATTGAGCAAAAAGATAAAGCCGAAGAAGAAGCCAAGCAGGAGATGGTAAAAGTAGAAGCTAATACCGAAATAAGCATTCCGGCTTCTATTACGGTAAGAGATTTTGCAACTCTGGCTAATATACCGATTAACATCGTCTTGGGTGAGCTAATGAAAAATGGTGTTATTTCTTCTTTAAACGAAAAAATTGATTATGAAACCGCCTGGTTGGTCGGCTCTGAGCTTGGTTTTAAAGTGAGCAAAAAGGAATGTGAAGATGAAGACGAAGAATGTGAAGAGAATAAAATAATCGCCACTTTAAAAAAAGAAGAGAATTTAGTGGCTCGGCCGCCGGTAGTAGTGGTAATGGGCCATGTTGACCATGGCAAAACCAAGTTATTGGACGCGGTGCGCAAGTCGCATGTTATAGACGGTGAGGCCGGTGGCATTACCCAGCATATCGGTGCTTATCAGACCAAAAAAGACAATAAATTAACTACTTTTATTGATACCCCGGGCCACGAGGCCTTCACGGCTATGCGCAGCCGCGGGGCGCGCATCGCTGATATCGCTATCTTGGTAGTGGCGGCCGATGACGGCGTAAAGCCGCAAACAGTAGAAGCGTTTAAAATAATCGAAGCGGCCAAGATCCCTTATGTGGTGGCAATAAATAAAATAGATAAGCCGGAAGCAAATATTGATAAAGTAAAACAAGAACTTTCGAGTAAACTAGGCATTGTCCCCGAAGACTGGGGCGGGAAAATAATTTGTGTCCCCATCTCAGCGCTTAAAGGCACCGGTATAGACGAGCTTTTGGATATGGTTCTATTAGCTGCCGAAACCGAGTCCGACCATATTAAGGCTAACCCTCGCTCAGATGCAATGGGCACTGTGATTGAGTCGCATGTTGATAAGGGGGCCGGTCCGGTGGCCACGATATTGGTCCAGAACGGGACCATGAAAAACGGTGATAAATTATGCTCTAACAATATTAGCGTAGGCAAGGTCCGCGGCCTTAAGGATTACCGCGGTGACGATATAAAGACCGCTCCGCCCTCTACCCCGGCACAAGTCATTGGTTTTAAAACTTTGCCTCAAGTAGGGGATATAATTGAGGTCGGTGATGGCGACAAAGTTAAATTTAAAAACTATAAAGGGGCTGACGTCTGCCACGCGGTCGCGCCAGAGCAGAATGGTGAGGAAGATGAGAAAGTAGCTAAAATAAATATAGTTATTAAAAGCGATGTTCTCGGGTCAGCCGAAGCAATAGAAGAGTCGCTTGAGAAAATAAACACCAAGGAAGTGATGGTAAATATTATTCATAAAGGGTTGGGCAATATTACCGACGGTGATATCAAGCGCGCAGAAGCGTCTGACGCTTTAATTGTCGGTTTTAATGTTAAATTATTGTCCACGATGGAGGAGGTGGCGCGGGAGAAAAATGTTGAAGTTAAGCTTTATTCTATAATTTATGATCTGATTAACGATATCAAAGAGCGTATGCAGAGCGCGATTTCCCCGGTAGTTAACCGCCTTGATCTTGGACGTCTGATTGTAATGGCGATATTTAGAACCGAGAAAAAAATTCAGATCCTGGGCGGGAAGGTCAAAAAGGGGCAAATTGAAAATAATGTCCTGGTTGAGATACTTAGAAACAAAGAAAAAATCGGTGAAGGGAAGATTACCAGTTTGCAAGCCGGGAAACAAGAAGTGTCGCAGGTTGAAAAGGGTGAGGAATGCGGTCTTCAACTAAAGAGCAATGTGACAGTAGAGGAGAATGACACCCTCCAATTTTATAAGAATGAAGAAACAATTAGCAAACTAAAATAAAAATTCGCCCCGGCTGCTCGGGGCGGCTTTATTTCGCAAAAGGTTTTATGTTTAGAATGGATAAAATAAATGAGCAACTTAGCCAGGAATTGGCGAGGTTAATAAACGAGCTGGTGGAGATGCCGGATGCTTTAATCACGGTTACCAGGGTTAAGTGTTCGCCAAATCTGCGTGAGGCAACAGTTATGATCTCGGTACTACCGGATAATTTAACCGGTACGGCCCTTAGCCAAGTAAAGAAACAGAATTCAAATTTTATTAAACATCTTAATAAGCGTCTAGTTTTAAAAAATATGCCAAGATTGCGCTGGCAGATCGATCCGACTGAGCGAAGGGCCGAGGAGCTTGAACAAGCAATAAAAAATGTTAAGCAATAAACATAAAAAAGCCTTTAATAGAATAAAGGCCGCTAACAATATTCTTCTGGTAACTCATTACCGTCCCGATGGTGATGCCTTGGCTTCGATTTGCGTGATGGGTGAAATCCTTAGCTCTCAAAATAAAAAATTTATTTCTTTTTGTAAGGACCAGCCCCCAGCGCCATATAGCTTTCTTCCGGGTATTGAAAAGATTATTAGTGATCGGGACAAGCTGGACTTTCCTTCCTTTGATTTGATTATTGCCCTTGATTGTGGTGAGCTTAGCCGGACTGCCTTGGCCCAAGAAATATCCGCACGTGACAGCAGCCAAATATTTATTGAGTTTGATCATCACCCTAAAGCCGATGATTATAGTGACCTGGAGATTAGAACTATTGAAATTTCGTCTACTTCGGAATTACTTTATGATTTTTGTCGGGTTAACAAAATTAAAATAAGTAAAAATATTGCCACTTGCGTTTTAACCGGGATTTTAACCGACACCGGTAATTTAATGTATGATAATACGAGCGAAAAGACCATTAAGATTGCGTCTGACATGCTTGTTTACGGAGCGCGTTTTCCTACCATTCTGGATAATACTCAGCGCAATAAAAGTATAGGTGGGTTGAAAATTTGGGGGATTGCCATGCACCGTTTAAGCATTAACAAAAAATACAATATTGCCTCTACCGTTCTTACCAGAAAAGATTTTGTTGACACCGGCGCTAGCGACGAAGAGCTTGAAGGAGTTCCTGGATATCTTTCCAATTTGGCCGAGACTGACGTTATTTTATTTCTTAGAGAAATGGATAATGGCAAGCTAAAGGGCAGTTTGCGCAGTAACAGCGATCAAGTAGATGTGTCCGCGTTAGCTAAAAAGCTTGGCGGCGGCGGCCATGCCAAAGCTTCGGCTTTTATGCTTGACGCGAAGTTAGTAAAAACCGACATCGGTTGGAGGGTTGCCTAATTGACAATATTAAGACACTAGACTAAAATAAACCTGTAATAAATTAAATAAAATAATATATGCCACTTGTTCCAACCGTAATCGAAAAATCCGGCCATTATGAGCGGGCTTATGATATTTATTCCCGGCTGTTAAAAGACCGGATCATATTTTTGGGTGAGCCGATTAGCGATCATGTTGCCAATAATATAATTGCCCAATTTTTATTTCTGGACGCCGAAAGCAAGAATAAAGATATAAAATTCTATATCAACACCCCGGGCGGCTCGGTTACCTCCGGCATGGCGGTTTACGACACTATGCAGTATGTTAAAAGCGATGTAACTACGATTTGTCTGGGCATGGCCGCCAGCATGGGGGCGACTCTTTTGGCCGCCGGCACCAAAGGCAAGCGTTTTGCTTTACCTAACTCGGAAGTAATGATCCATCAGGTTATGGGTGGTACTGAGGGCCAGGCCAGTGATATTAAAATTCGGGCCGAGCATATCCTCAAAGTTAAGGTTCGGCTTAATAAGATATTAGCTAAGCATACCGGGCAAAAGTTTGTTAAGATAGAGGAGGACACGGACCGTGACCGCTTTATGACGGCCGAAGAAGCCAAAAAGTACGGGATTATTGATAAGATAATTGTCAAATAAAATCGTAGATCAGAGATCGTAAATCGTGAATCAAAGAGCGAATAAGGTGCTATTTAGCACCTTTTTTGTATAATGATCTACGATTTACGATCTACGATTTACGATTTGGGCTTTACAAACCTCCTACCCTGTGTTAATATAAACAACGTAATCTTAAATAAATAAATTCTGTTTTTAGGAGAAATTCAGTGTTGGTAAATAATTATCTTTAGAAATTTGTGACTTTTACTAATAATTTTATTAGCCCAACTGAATATCAAGCAATTATTTCAGCGCGTTAATCAGGCGCGGGTATTTTTTAATTACCGTAATACAATCGCCCTAAAAACAGCCTAAATACTATGGATTTCGTATTATTAGCTGTGTTTCTAGTCGGCGGTTTTTTAGTTGGCTATTGGCTACGCCAGCAACGGATCGATACCAAGATCAAGCATGCCGAAGAAAAAGCCGAGAAAATCCTTGCCGATGTAAAAGCCAAAGAAAGTGAACTTAAACTAAAGGCCCAGGACAAGGCTCTGCGTATCGTTGATGACGCTAAAAAGGAAGAAAGCAGACGCCGCCAAGAGCTATCAAACCAGCAAGCCCGTTTGGAAAAACGGGAAAACACTTTTTCACAAAAACTCTTAGAGCTTCAGGATAAACAGCAAAAGCTTTATGATAAAATTTCTAAAGTTGAAGAAGTATAAGAAAAAATTAAAAGCATTAAAAAGGATCAATTGCAAAAATTGGAGAGCATTGCCCAAATGTCCAAAGAAGAGGCCAGGGAAGTTATTATTAAAAATTTGGAAGCACAAATGCAGGAAACCCTTAGTTCCAGGATTCGCAAATTGGAAAAAGAAGAAACCGAAACCTTGGAAGAAAAAGCACGCGACGTTATGGCCAGCACTATGCAGAGGTTGGTTTCCAATTTTACGCCCGAGATTACCACTACTACGGTTGATCTCCCGAGCGATGAAATGAAGGGCCGCATTATTGGCCGCGAAGGCCGGAATATTAAAGTGATTGAGCAGTTAACCGGCACGGAAATTATAGTGGACGATACCCCTAATTCAATTCTCGTGTCCGGCTTTTCGCCAATTCGGAGGCATATTGCCAAAAAGACTCTGGACAAGCTTATCCTTGATGGCCGGATTCACCCGACCAAAATTGAAGCCGCGATTGAAGACGCCAAAAAAGAGCTGGCCTTGGATATTAAAAAGGCCGGTGAGGACGCGATTTATGAGATCGGTATTGCCGGGCTAGACCCTAAATTGGTCTCAATTATCGGTCGGCTTAAGTACCGTACCAGTTATGGGCAAAACGCGCTTAGGCACTCCCTGGAAGTTGCCCATCTCTCCGCTTTACTGGCTGAGCAACTCGGTGTTGACGTAACTGTTGCCAAGAAGGCTGGCCTACTCCATGATATTGGCAAGGCGGTGGATCATGAAGTGCAAGGCACGCATCCGGAAATTGGCCGTGATATTGCCAAAAAATTTGGCTTACCGGAAGAAATAATCGCTCCGATTGAAACTCATCATGATGATAAGCCGCGCGGTTTAATGTCAATAATCGTTAAAGTAGCGGATGCTATGTCCGGAGCGCGCCCGGGAGCGCGTCAAGACACGTATGAGCGCTATTTGCAGCGCCTTGAAGAGCTGGAAAAGATCGCCAAATCCTTTGATGGCGTGGAAAAATGTTATGCGATTCAGGCCGGCCGCGAAGTCCGTGTTTTTGTCACCCCGGAAGAGATAAACGATGTTGAAGCCTATAACCTGGCCCGTGAGGTGGCCAAAAAGATAGAAGGTGAACTCAAGTATCCGGGCGAGATCAAGGTTAATGTAATCAGAGAAATGCGGGTAATAGAGTATGCACGGTAAATTCTCATAACTCATAACTCATAACTCATAACTCATAACTCATAACTCATAGCATAATATATAGCCCTCTGAATTATTCGGGGGGCTTTTATTTTGTGCTTGCTATTAAAAAATACTTATGTTAGCATATTATTAGTTATTTCTTTATTTTTAATACTAAAACCTAAAAGCTAACACCTAGCAGCTAATAAAAATGAATATTCTCTTTATTGGTGATATTGTCGGCCGGATCGGTCGGCAAACAATTAAAAAGATAGTTCCCCGGCTTAGGAAAAAACACGCGCTTGATCTTGTTATTGCTAACGCAGAAAATGCCGCCCATGGCTCCGGGGTTACCGAGACAATTATTAAAGAGCTGATGGAGGCCGGAATTGATGCTATGACGACCGGTGATCACGCTTTTCGTAACCATAAACAAATTGAAATTTTTGATAGTTTTCCAATTATCCGACCGGCTAATTTACCCCAAGGCGCACCGGGCCTGGGGCACATGATACTGGAGAAAAATAACAAAAAAACGCTTCTCATAAGCTTGATTGGGCAGGTTTTTATGAACACTAGCGTGGACAACCCCTTTATTAAAATAAATGAAATATTAGCCAACATTTCCTTGCCAAAGAAAAATCTATCTGCTATAATTGTTGATATACACGCGGAGACCACATCAGAAAAAATCAATATGGCCTACCATTTAGACGGCCGGGTTAGCGCGGTTCTTGGCACCCACACCCATGTGCCAACCGCTGACGCAAGGGTAACGAAAAAAGGAACGGCTGTAATAAGCGATGTTGGCATGTGCGGGGCCGCTAATGAGTCGCTTGGCATTGTCAAGGAAGGGACATTAAAAGTTTTTTTAACTAGTGTAAAAGAACCGCATGTATTGCCGGAAAAGGGAGAAGCCACTTTAAACGCGGTTTTAATCAAAGTCGCTAAAGACCAAAAAGCCACTACCATAAAACAAATTATTGAGAATATTATCATTAAATAAGAAAAATAATAAAATAAGAAAAATAAGAATTAATTAATGTAGTTATCTTATTTTTCATATTTATCTTATTTTTAAAAATTATGAATAAAGCAGCATTAATTGAGCGCATTGCGGCTGAGGCGGCAGTGAGCAAAAAGGACTCTGAGCACATGCTTGAGTCATTGGTAAAAATTATTATTTCCGAGTTAAAAGCCGGCAATGAAGTAACTATAACCGGTTTTGGTACTTTTCTTTCCCGCATCCGGCATGCCCGGGGCGGTGTTAATCCGCAGAATCCTAGCCAGCGGATCCAAA
>JAUVLY010000099.1 GCA_030600505.1 Candidatus Falkowiibacteriota bacterium | reverse complement strand
GATATTAAGGCCCTTTATGAACGATTGGGTAAAAAACTTGAAGAAAGCGAAGAACAAATTGAGGAAGGTAATTTGGAGTCAGCCAAAGCCTCTTTGGACTCCACTAAGGCGCTGACCAAAACGGCTGAATACTTTGTAAAGGAAAAACAAGAAAAACCAGAATCAAGGTGGCAAAAAAATAAAAAAGTTTATGATAAAGACGAAAATGAAGATGAGGAAGAAATAAAAAATGATTATTCTAAAGGTTTCTGGGAATATTATGAGAATAAGAATAAAAAAATCCCACCCGGCCAGCTTAAAAAAATAATTAATTAGTTTATTTATTTACACAAAAGCCATCCCGAGTACTTGGGATGGCTTTTAAAATTGGTATTTACGTATTTATTTAGCGACCGAAATAGCCGGAATAGCGGCTTTACTGCCTATTTCCTCAGAGCATGAACCCACGATAAGGGCCCCGGTGCTTTGCCTGGAAAAATAGTATCTGGCCTCATCAACCGAAGCCCCGCTTGCATTTGGATCAATTGGAATGCTGGCTAAATAACCATTGTCAACTAATTCGCTCAGATCAAGACAAGCGGTTTGCAAGATCACGGTTGGATTTGAGCAAGTGTCGTTACAACTTTCCCCGGCTCCGATCTGATAATACAGATCGTCAGTTAAATCGTCAATATCAGCCAAATAGGTGCCGCCATTATCAACCTGATGTAATTTAATTGCCGCCATAACGGCGTTTACATCAGTCCAGCGCTGGGCATTGCGCGCGTCCTGAAAGCGGGCCAAAGGATTTAGGGCGACAAAAGCAAAAGCCGCTAATATCGCGATAACACCGATTACGATTAACAATTCTACTAAGGTAAAACCACGCTTGGCTACCTTCCTCCTTGTTAAATTGTTCATATAATTGTTAAAGTTATTTAATTAATAAAATTATAACATATTTTAACTGTTTAGCCAAATAAATTATTCCTTAATAATAGTCGTAAAATTAGCATAAACCCAACCGTTAGAAACTTTATTAAATTGAATTTCATGCCAATCCTGGCCTAATTTTAACAATTCATAATATCCCCCCGGCTGAACCTGGCCAACTACCACGTAATCAACTCCGGGTCCGGAATAAATATTCAGGGTTTGCCCGATATCATTGATCCTGAGCATTGGGTCTTTGTTTTTTTCAGGCAAATTTTTATTTTCCTCTTCCAAAATATTCGGAGTAATATTACTGTAAAGCCCCACTTTGGCTTCCAGTAAATAATCATTTTCACCTCCTGCTTGGGACAATTTTAAAAAACTTATCTCATCAATTAAAAAATCACTGCCCTTAAGTGTATCGCTTATTGCCTCGCTTAACTTGGCGCGAACCTCCTTGTCACTGTAAGCAAGAAAAGGTACGGACAAAGGAAAAATTTGATTGGAAGAAAAATCAGTAAGCGGTTTTGGCCATAGTATTTCCTCGCTCCTAAGCAGAGCCTTGGCTTTTACTCGCGCTAAAGAAATAGCCGTGCCTAGATCACTGGCCTCTTTAACCGTTGCTTTAATAATTCTTCCACTAGCCACACCGTTGCTCTCGCTCTGGATTAAAGTTATTGGTATAGACAAGGGTAGAGTATAGGAAAAAGAATATTTATTCTTTAACTCAGGCACGTTATTTCCACGTGTATTTACTAGTATATACACGCCCGCAATAATCATACTGCCAAAAATCAAACCCAGAGCAATTATTAATTTAATATTAAATATTTTTTTATTAAATATTTTTAGCGCCCTGAAAAAATAATGCCAAAGCAGATCCTGGCTAAGCTCAATTTCCTTATCAAATACTAAAAACTTATCTTTATTATAACGTGAATTAAACCCCAGCCGGGCTAAACCGGCAGCAGGAATAAACCCCTGTCCTTTGTGCCCGAATAAACTAAACTCTCCCATGCGAATAGGTATTCCTATACCCGCGCGACCGATAAAATCCTCAACCGCTTTTATTTTTGACCCGCCGCCCAGAAGGATTATTTCATCCGGTAAGTCATTAATATTTTTTTGATATTTTTCCAAATTTATTTTTAATTCATTGCCAAAAGCTTTAAAATATCTATCCAGTATCGCCTTAGTTTTTGGGTTTGTGTTTGCTCCAATATTTATTTTTAAGCGCTCAGCTTCTTGTATGTTAATATTATTCGCCCTAGCTATCTCTTTGCTCAGATAATCACCCCCCAGATAATAATTAAAAGCGTAAACCAAGCCGCTGGAATTAAAAAATGAAATAGTTACATTTCTGGCGCCAAAATCAACAATACATTTTGAGCTTTTTAAATATCTATCAAATAAGCCAAAATAAGCCGCTACGCTTTCGTTGGTAAAACCAATAACTTGCAAATTCAGCCGGCTAAAAAATTGTTGCCATTCGGTTACTGTCACCCGACTGGTAGCCAACAATAGGACCTTTTGCCTTTTACTTGTATTATTCGACGCTAAAAGACGATAATTATATAATAAATCACTCTCACTAATCGGCAACACTGACAACACCTTTTCTTTTATTGACTCACTTAAATGCTTTTTGCTTGAATCAAGGCTGATCATTTGCGTATAGATTTGAGCTTCGGGATAGGCAAATACAATTCTGTCACTTGTGATCGCTTGGGGGGTAGCGGCGGCCATCACCTCTTTCACAGCCTGTGCCAGCGTGGGAAAATCTTTGATCCGGCCTTGTTCAATAACACCCTTACCAAGCACAACCCGAGAAAGCGCGGACAACTTCATCTGGCCTTTCTCCAGAGTCAGCTCTAGCACTTCTATACTGCGGCTGGATATATCCAGGCCAACTGATTTTTTTACTGTTCTCATATTTGCCAATTAACTATGCTAATCGTCCCTGAATTAATATTAATAAGCACCACTCCCTCAAAATAATAATTATTATACTCGACACTAATTTGAATTGTGCGTTCCTGGCCATTGGCAACAGTAGTATAAGTGCATTGACCGGTGTTAACGCTAATGTTTTTTTCACTAGCGCTATAGTTCTCGTCAATACGCCAACGACGGATCACTTCTTCAGCACAAGTTGTAGCTATTTCTCGCACTGTATTGCCTTGGCTATAGGCCTGCGCGGCCTCGGAATGAGAGAGACCGATAAAGGCCAAGCTTTTACCCATTACCAGTACGACTGCTCCAATCACAACAACCAAAATCAAAGCAGCTATTCCTTTTTCGTTATTTTTAATATTGTTCATCAGTTATTTCGCTTTCCGCCCAAGGCGGACAAGCGTGAAAACCCCGCTATCCCGAGGACTCGGGAGGGCACCCTCCTACGCTAAAGCTACGGAAGGGCAAGCATACGAATAAAATGTTATTTTTTTTAGAATTATGGCTATATTTTCAAAAAATAAAAAACAACTCGTGTTGCCGGATAAAGATAAAAAGGTGAATGATGCGATGCTTGAGCAAACAAGCAGCCAGGCAGATATTACAAAAGAGTATATTGAGGAAGAAAAAGCTTATCGGCG
>JAUVLY010000106.1 GCA_030600505.1 Candidatus Falkowiibacteriota bacterium | reverse complement strand
GGCTTAAAACCTCATCAAACTCTTGCTTGATAATGGTTCGGACTTTTTGCGCCTGAAGATAATAGGCATCAAAGTAACCGGCCGACAAGGCATAAGTGCCAAGCATAATGCGCCGCTTAACCTCAGACCCAAAACCTTCACCCCGACTCTTCGTGTAAACATCCATCAAAGTTTTTACTTCACCTTTTTCTACCCTCTCTTTTTTCTCCCCTCTCCTGTCTAGGAGAGGGGTCGGGGGAGAGGTAGGAGAGGGGCTGGGGGAGAGGGCGCTGTAGCCATAACGAATGCCGTCAAAACGGGCCAAATTTGAACTAATTTCCGAAGGAGTAATAATATAATAAACCGCCACGCCATACTTGGTATGCGGCAAAGATATGTTAATAATTTCTGCGCCCAGATCTTTTATTTTTTCAATTGCCTCTTCAACTGTTTCCTTAACATTTTTATCAAGCCCTTTGCTAAAAAATTCCCGCGGAATACCGACCTTTTGCCCTTTTAACGATTTTTTAAGACCGCCTGAATAATCCGGGACTGGCTCAGATGGAGTAGTGGCATCATTTTTGTCCGGCCCGGCAATTAACTTAAGAACAATAGCCGCGTCTTCAATCGTTTTGGTAATCGGACCCGGTACATCAGTTGAGCTGGTCATGGCCACCAAACCAAAACGGCTTGAACGCCCATAAGTCGGCTTAAGGCCAACTACACCGCAAAAACTAGCCGGATGGCGGATAGAACCGCCGGTATCCGTACCCAGGGCAAATACGCACATATCGGAAGCGACTGCGGCGGCTGATCCGCCGGACGAACCGCCAGGAACCCGCGTTAAGTCCCGGGGGTTATGAGTAGTGCCATAGGCTGAATTCTCGGTACTGGCGCCATGGGCAAACTCATCCAGATTGGCTTTGCCCAAAAGCACGGCCCCAGCCTTTTTAAGCTTCTTTATGATAGTCGCGTCATAAGGTGCAATATAATTATCCAAAATTTTGGAAGCAGCCGTGGTTCTAATCCCGCGCGTTAAAATATTATCTTTTGCAATATAGGGAACGCCCAGCAAATCGCCTTTTTTACCTTTTTTTCTTTGCTTATCTGCTATTTCTGCTTCATTAAGCGCTTCATCCTCGCAAACTGTCAATAAAGCTTTGACCTTACCATCAACATCCTTGATCCTTTTTAGGCAAGCCTTAGTCAACTCGACCGAGGTAATTTCACCTTTCTTGAGCTTTTTACTGGCTTCTTTTATTGTTAGACTGTTTAATCCCATATCTTATTAATCATATCAATCCCTGCAAAATTTTATTTTTTTTAGCAGGGATTTATATGATTTATATGATCTTATTTAAGAACTCTTTTTACCTTTACTTGATTATTTTCAATTTCCGGTGCTTGCTCTAATGCATTTTTAGTTTCTTGCTTTTCCCAAACACACACTTTATCTTCATTAAAGACATTAGTCAATCCTGTCACTTGAGCAGTTGGTTCCACCCCTATGGTATCCACTTCACGGAGCTGATCAATATAACCAAGGATAGCCGAAAGTTGAGAGCCGTATTTTTCCAGCTCTTTTTCCGTAAGCTCAAGCCTGGCCAAGTTGGCGATGTGTTTTATGTCTTTTTTGCTTAATTTCATATTTTCAGAAAATAGAAAGCAGATAATAGAAAGCAGAATGCGAATAACAGACTGTTTTCTGCTTTCTGTTTTCTGTTTTCTAAAAATTATTTAACCATTTTAATAAACTCATCCTCTCCAACTATCTTAACTCCCAAAGACTTAGCTTTATCAAACTTCGAGCCTGGTTCTTTGCCGGCCAAGACTAAATCAGTATTTTTACTAACTGATGAACTAACTTTAGCACCTAACTCTCTTATTTTAGCCTTTGCCTGCTCCCTTGTCAAACTCTTAAGACTACCGGTTAAAACCACGGTTTTCCCGCTTAAGGCTGATTTTTTCTTGCCCGCCTTAAGATGTGAAACGCTAATAACTACCCCTGCTTGCTCTAATTTATCTAATAACTCAATATTCTTCTTGTTATGAAACCAATCATACACACTCCCAGCCACAATCGGCCCCACATCAGGCAAATTTTCTAAATCTTCTACAGAATAATTATGAAATATTTTATAAATTTGGGAAATCTTATTCTCTTGTCTGCTGTCTCTTGTCTGCTGTCTGCTGTCTGCTGCTAACAGCAACGCGCTCTCCTCTCCAATATGATGAATCCCCAAACCAATTAAAAATCGTTCCAGCAAAATTTCTTTTTTATTATTAATTGCTTCAACTAAATTTTCAGCCGATTTATCGGCAAACCTTTCCAAAGGTTTTAAGTCGCCTGCACTTAGCGAATAAAAATCCGCCACATCACTTACTAAGCCTGCTTTAATCAGCTGTTCAATAATTTTTGGCCCCAGACCCTCAATATCAACCGCGCCTTTGCCGGTCCAATGGGATAAGCGGCGCAAATTAATTGCATAGCAGTCATTATTGGTACAGCGATAGGCCACCTCGCCTTCTATCTTTTTAACGACTGACAAGCACATTGGGCATTTTTTAGGAACACTAATTGTTCTTTCCTGTCCGTTACGCAGCTTGGGCAGTACTTTTATGACTTTCGGAATAACATCACCGGCGCGCTCCAGAATAACAGTATCGTTAATTTTGATCTTTAATCGCTTAATCTCATCCATATTGTGAAGGGTGGCGTGCGTAACCGTGACCCCGCCAACATTAGCCGGCCCCAAAACCGCCGTAGGGGTAAGTATACCGGTCCGACCGACTTGCCAGACTACGTCTTTTAATTTAGTTGTTACTTGAATACCGGCAAATTTATAGGCCATCATATATCTGGGGCCTTTGCCCACCGTGCCCAGGGCGTCCCAAAGCGCCAAATTATTAACTTTCACGACCATGCCGTCGACTTCAAAGGGCAATTTATCCCGATTCTTTTCCCAATACGCGTGCATTTTTTCAACTTCTTTTAAATCCCGGCAATACTTATTCTCACGCAAAGTCTTAAAGCCAAGACTGCCTAGAATTTCGCGCTTATCTGAATTATTTTTTATTTCTAAGTCAGTGGCCGTCTCATAG
>JAUVLY010000140.1 GCA_030600505.1 Candidatus Falkowiibacteriota bacterium | reverse complement strand
GAATAGTAAATTTTTTAGTAATACAAAAACACCTCCGAGTAATCAGAGGTGTTTTTAGTTTTTAAGCATTTCTTGCCATTTTTTTATTTCGGCGTAGAATCGGTCTTTATTTTCATCTTTAATTGGTTTACCCGGGGGCAGGATTTCGAGGAGGGGGTTGATCTTTACCCCGTTTTTAACCATTTCGTAGTGCAGGTGCGGTCCGGTAGAGAAGCCGGTGGAGCCAACCGCGCCGATAATATCGCTTTGGCTGACCTTTTCGCCATAGCTAACATAGATTTTTGATAAGTGGGCGTAGTTGGTAGAATAGGTTCCGTTATGGTGGATGCTAATATAGTTGCCATAGCCCTTATTGTTCCAGCCGGCGTAGGTAACTGTGCCATTGCCAACTGCGCGAACAGGGGTGCCAATAGCGGCGGCATAATCAATTGCCATATGGGAACTGGTAAAAAGCTGAAAAGCGGCTAAATAGCGCGGCCCGCGCGTGTAGCCGGAGGAGATGTACTTAAAAGCAACCGGAGCCTTAAGGAACATTTTTTGTACACTATTACCATCTGCATCAAAAAAGCCGATATTGTCTTCATTCTCCTCAAAGTAATAAACGTCAAATTGCTTGCCGGCGTTTACGTAGTAACCGGCAAAGATTTGGCCGGGCATAATGTACTCACCGTCTAAATATCTTTCTTCATAAACAAATTTAAAGGTATCGTCAACGCGCGGATCCATGGCAAAGTCAATTTCCCACTGGAAAGCATTGGCCAGCTCAATGATCGCCCGGATGTCAATTTCACTGTCCAGGGCCGCCTGGTACATACTGGTTTCTATGGTTCCGGCCGCGGTTTTTAATTTTATTTCATAAGGGATAGGTTTAAGTTCCGCCTGCCATGAATAATTCGGTTCAGAACTACTGGCAACAGAAGACGTGGCCACGCGCGAAACAAACAGTTCGTCTTCTGAGTCAATTTTATATCTTAATTCTTTGATTTCATCCGTATTTTTATCATGCAGAAGCTCAATTGTCCGGCCCACGCGAATTTTAACCAAGTCATAGATCGGTTTGGCCGCGTCATAGATTTTGGTTGAGAGCTCATAAGACAGTCCTGAGGTCGCCATTAAGGCGCCGTAAGTGGAGCCATCGCTTATTTGGATTATTTCGATCCTGTCAGTTGCTTCTTTTATCTGTTCACTGGTTGGATCAGCGGCATTTTGTTCAGCCTTGTTTGAGCTGTTATCTATTGATTTCTCATAGAGAAAATAACCGGCAATTCCAATAAGGGCAAGGAAAAAAATTGTGGAGAATAGATTTTTCGGTAGTATTTTCAAATATTTAAATTTTAATTTTTAAAACTGGTAATGGGAGCGGGAATGTGGCCTTTACGCCAGATTAGTTGGTCGGATTTTTCTTTGTGGACCGGTACTATATAAGCACCGCCAAGGAGGCCGCCCCAGGATACATGCCCGCCGGCTCGTTTGCCCGGTACCGGGATTATCCGCACGGCGGTAGTTTTATGGTTGATCATGCCAATCGCCATTTCATCGGCGATTATTGCCGCAATCGTAGTGGTGCGGGTAGAGCCTGGTATTGCGACAATATCCAGGCCGACTGAACAGATAGCGGTCAAAGCTTCCAGTTTATCCAGCGTCAGACATTTATTTTTTACCGAGCGGGAAAGGAATTCATCTTCACTAACCGGGATGAAGGCGCCGGACAGGCCGCCGACATTAGCCGAAGCCATAATGCCGCCTTTTTTTATCGCGTCGGTCAAAAGGGCCAGCGCGGCGGTCGTGCCATGGGTGCCAACGGTCTCTACGCCAATTAGCTCCAATATTTCCCCCACCGAGTCGCCCACCTGCGTGGTAGGGGCAAGGCTTAGGTCTACGCTGCCGAATTTTACTTTTAATTCCCGGGCCATCACCCGTCCAACCAGTTCGCCGGCCCGGGTAATTTTGAAAGCGGTTTTTTTGATTTCATTAGCCAGATCCTGGAGAGGTAAATCTTTGGGCAGATCTTTTATGGTTCGCCTGATTACACCAGGCCCGCTAATGCCCACATTGATCATTGCTTCTTTGCCGGTGATGCCGTGGAA
>JAUVLY010000129.1 GCA_030600505.1 Candidatus Falkowiibacteriota bacterium | reverse complement strand
AGATGGCGGCACAACCGTTAATGGCGTAAATAATGCCATGCAAGGTGATCTTGATATGGGTACAAACAGAATCATTAACGTCGCTACGCCGGTAGCGGTCTCGCCCGGCAGTGACGCCGCCACTAAGGCTTATGTTGATACACAGGCAATAGTCGCGGCCTCCGCGGCCACCGACCAACAAGGCAATCCGCTAAGCATAGTTTGCGATTCAACTCCGGCTGGGGCAACCGCTTGGCAGCTTTATAACCCGAACCCGGGGGGCGGGTTTAAAGATGGTTTAGAGCTTACGGTATATACAACCGATGACGGTACGGCCACGGGAAATCCTTTATTTACGGGTACACCGCTTCACATTACCAGCCTGGGTGGATCTAATGATGATCTATATTTAGCGGTCGGCCATTCTAGCATACAGATAAGAACTGTGGCTCCTATTACCACCGACAATACTAAGTTTACTATAAGAATATACATGGATGATCCGTCTCTTGGCGTTACTCCGGCTGAGGCTAATTTAAATGGTTGGTTTATAAGTTGGTGCGCGATTGGCAATTAAAATAAGCAATTTAATCAATATGAAATATTTTAAAAAAAGTTTACTTGTTATTGCCATCCTTTCTATTTTTAGTATTAGCCAGGCAGGGGCAGTAAGCAATACTTATAATAAAATTAGCCCTAGCCAATTTGTAAACAGTGAATGGAATTTTTTGCTCTCCGATTTTCTCTCTAAAGATGGCGGCACAACGGTTAATGGCGTAAATAATGCCATGCAAGGTGACTTTAATATAGGGGCAAATAGGATAATTAATGTCCCTACACCGGCAGCAGTTTCGCCGGGAAGCGATATTGCCAGCAAGGCTAATGTGAATAGTCTGATTGCTCTTTCCGGGGCCGCCCAAGATCCGCAAGGCATTGAAAAGAAAATAGTTTGCGGACAAACTCTGTACGGGGCCACTGCCTGGATAAGTACTCTTAATAATGTTGTACAGGTGGATATATCTACAACCGATGATGGCACCCCTTTTGGTACGCCGCTTTTTACCTCAGCCCCGGTTTATATAACCAGTCTGGGGGGCCGGGAGAACCACTTGACTACCGGAGCGACCAATATTTATAACCAGACCAATGTTGGCTTTAGAGTACGGATTCAATATTTAGGCGGCTTCACAAATCCAGCTGAAGTTAATTCCTGGGGCTGGCATATCCAGTGGTGCGCGATTGGCGATTAATATTAAAAAACGACTTTTTAAATAGTCTCTAAATAAATATATGAAAAAAGTTATTATTTACATTGTTTTAGCTTTAGTTTTTTTTGCACTTGGTTTTGTTTTTTTTAGTTTTATCACTAAGCTAAAAACAGATAATAAAAAGGCTGATATTAACAATCAAAACAACACTTACGCGGCCGGTTGGCAAGCGGCCAGTAAAAGATTGGTTGATTTAGGAGTAGTTCGTGACGCTGAGGAAATTGATATTAAAGAAATCTCCGGTTTTGTCTCTGAGCTGGGAAATAACAAAATTTGGGTGAAAATTATCCCTTTAAGCCCTTTGCATGACCCGGATTTGGACACAAGGATTATTAAAGTAAACAATAAAACAGAAATTAAAAAATTGATAATTAAACCCCTAGATGAGTTTCAAAAGGAAATGAAAGATTACGTTGATAAATATGGCGAGATCAATGGCTTGCTTGAAGCAACAGAAAACAAGCTGCCCACAAGATACTTTGAGCAAAAAATTACTGTTAGTGAGATAATTGTTGGGCATCAAGTAATAATTAAAACAAGTACTAATATTAGCCAAGAAAAGGAATTTATTGCCAGTGAAATTACAGTTTATCCTAAATAATTAGTGTGAAAATTCTTCAAAATATGGTATAATGTGGATAAGTAATATTTAAAATTAATCTTTACGTTCGGTGATTTAATTTCTAGAATTAAGTCAGGGAGCGTGATTTAAAGACTGGAGGTGAAATATGAAAAATAATAAAAAAGGTTTTACTTTGATCGAGCTCCTGGTGGTTATTGCCATTATTGGGCTGCTGTCAACTTTGGCCGTAGTCGCGCTTAATAACGCCAGGCTAAAAGCCAGAGATGCTAGGCGGGTAGCCGACGTAAAGCAAATGCAAACCGCGCTGGAATTATACTTTAACGACCAGGGACATTACCCGGTTTCACTTGGCGTTGCATGGCCTTTAGGCAATGGAACTGGCCAGGCTTGTCTTGATGACAGTACTGCTGGCTTCACGACAAGTGCTCTCTGCGGTACTACTGGTCCTAATGGTACTATTTATATGCAGCAAGTGCCGTCTTATCCGGAGCCTCGCAGCGATGGGTCTGGTGCGACTACTTGTCTTACTGCTACTGCCGGATATGACTATGATACTGCTTTAGGCATTGCT
>JAUVLY010000098.1 GCA_030600505.1 Candidatus Falkowiibacteriota bacterium | reverse complement strand
ATTATCTTTATTTTTCTTCTTTTTTTTGTCTTCCCCCAAGCTTGACTCAATTTCCAGGTCGTCAACCTCTTGGCTGACCCTTTTTTCTGTTTTCGACATACCTTTTATTTTTAGCTAATTTTAGTATTTGATTCTTTTATGTTTTATCCCCAAATGTAATATTATTTTATACTATTTTTTTTTATTTGTCTAATATTTTTAAAATAAACTTATTTTGAGCCGGGCGGTCCCGCCCGCGAACTTAAAAGCTTTTAATGTCGCAGGCCAGAGGCCTTGCTCCAACGTTTTTTTAAATTATTTTACGTTATGAGTTACGAGTTATGAGAAGAGCGTTTCCTTATCTCCGCCTCTATTACATTCCTATCCTGCCCATATTTTAAGCGGGATAGGTTCCTTATCTTTTGGCTTATCCCTGGTGTTTCTTTGCCGGGCAAAGGCCAGATAGTGGACATGGAAAATGGCCGTGAAGCCGTGTTGTCAATTAAAAGCTTGGTGTAGGCGGTGTATTTTTCAATATTAATCAAATCAAATTGATTAAAAACCGGGCTATATTCCTTTTCCAGTGCCTGCGCGTCTTCACTGCCGATCTTGAATGTTATCATTGTACCGACATTGCCAAATACCGCGTCCTTAACGGAAGTATCCTGGTTTTTAACCAGCTGGCCAATGTATTGATGGGCAATAATCAAATTTAAATTATACTTTCTGGCTTCGGATAAAATAGTACTGATAGAGTCAGTGGTAAAATTTTGGAATTCGTCAATGTAAAAATAAAAATCTTTGCGCTTATCCTGCGGCAGATCTGTCCGGGACAAAGCGGCCATTAGGATTTTGCCAACCAGGATCATGCCCAAAAGAAAGGCGTTCATTTCGCCGATCAAGCCCTTTTGCAGATCTACCAAAAGAATTTTTTGCTTATCCATAATATCACGGAAGTTAAATGAGCTATGCTGTTGGGCAATTATCGGGCGCATTGTATCATTGGAAATAAACTGGGTTAATTTGCTGGTTACATACGGCACCACGTTGGCCAAAGCCGCGTCGCCGCCGGCTTTTTCAGCTTCTTTCTTCCAGAAATCAACCACCGTGTGATCGTGGCACCTGTCCAGTTTCATCTTGCGAAAGGCCGGGTCTGCCAACACCTTTGGTATTTCCATTAAGGTTGATCCAGATGCCGGGTCGTCCATAATAAGGAGCATGGCATTGCGAATATATTGCTCAAAGATCGGGCCGCCGGTTGATTTAAGGTCATAAAGCTTATCAAAAATTTTAATTAGTTCATTAATAACAAAAGTTTTTTGCTCCGGGTAACGCGGGTCATACTCCATCAGATTTATGGCCAAAGGACGCTGGGTATCAGCCGGAGAAAACAAAATGACATCTTCAGCGCGCTCAGGCGGGATACGGGAAATAATATCACTGATCAGATCACCATGCGGGTCTATTACACAGACTCCTTCCCCGTTATAGATATCCTGGATCGCCATACTCGCCTGCAGAACGGATTTGCCTACACCGGATTTGCCGATTATATAAGTATGCCGACGGCGGTCGTCGCGTTTTATTTTAATCAGCTGCTCCTCACCGCGAAAAATATTGTGCCCCAGAGTTATTCCGGTCGTCGGGATATTGTTGGGTACTGAGGCTTTTTTGGCGCTTAACCAAAGGATGTTTGGCGTTTCAACGTTTCGGAGAGGTAAATGGTATAAACTAGCCATTTCTTCACTGTTTAAAAGGAAGGCAATTTTCCTCTCAAAACGACGGTAAATAAAATCATTAATTAATTTTTTCTGGTTGCCAATCCGGATCTTGTTAATAAAACTATTACCATATTCATACAAATTGTACTGGCTGTAGGCTGAACCCAAATTCTCCAAATAAACTTTGGCGTTGCCGGCGTTGTCAGCGCTGACAATTATGCGCAAATTAACATTCAATCCGGCTTTGGAAGTTTTCTCTTCTATGCCTTTTAGCATCTCCTCTTCCATCTGCGTTAAGCGCGGCATTGTATTTTGTTGTTTTGATTTCTCTTGTTCGCTCATTGGCTTGGTTGTTTGCCATAAGTCAGCTACCACGGCCATTACCGGATTCCGGCTGCTTAGACGAATTGCTTCAGTAACGGTTTTCCCTTCCATCATTCGCTTGCCTATGCCCTGGCCGCGTTGATGCCAACCTGGCCGCGCGCTTCTAACTATATATTGAATAGCCAGTGATTCATTCTCGCCCAATTTACTCATCACGTTAATAATTGAATTGAGTGGATCAGACTCCTGCTTGTTATAAGTTTTAATCGGGAAGATAAGCGAACGTATGGTTTTCAAATAGCCGGCCTTGGTAATGCTCTCAGGCGAAAAAATATTATAATCGTCAACCGGTTCTATTACCGCGTCGGGATAACGAGAGTGTATCTGCTGTTCTATGTATCTGGCTTGCTCACGCGGCGCTACCGCGTACCAGGCGATCTGTTTTTTGCTGGCAACTATTTCAAATGAGTAATGGTCAGAGCGGCCAAAAAGCCAGGCTTTAAATCCGCGCTGAGCTTTAAGTCCCCCAATGGCGGCCATCATCATTTCCGCCTTATTAATTTCTTCTTTTATCATAAGTGCGGTAAATTCCTTCTGTTCATCCCCGGGCTGTTCTTTAGGCAAGCAAATCAATAAAACAGTATGCTCAAAATACTTTTCTTTTTTTATAAAATATCTAGCTACTTGTCTACCTAAAAATACCAAAACAAACAAACCAAAAGCTAGCCCAACACTTATAATTATTAAATTGAATATATTATCAATCATTTTATTATCCCACGAATCAACGAATCAGGTACAAATTTACAAATTCTAAATAAATAATTTTTAGTATTTGTAGATTTGCATATCATTTGTAGATTTGCGTGTTATTCAAATGTAGCGGCATAAAATTTATCGCTTACAAGCGTGGTGTTTATGGTCCAGCCGTGCTGATTTGTTTCCATATCCCCGTAATTGGACATTAACTGGAGAGATAAAGGCTTAATAAACTGCTGGCTAAACGCGGAGCCCAAACTGCCTGGCTGTTTTTGCAGCATCAAACTATATGGAATCAGTGCCAGCTCCGGAGGAGAAATAAATTCCATGAGCAAATTAGCAGGTAAAGGCGGAGCGTGATAATCCAGCTTAACAGGCAGTTCATATTTTATTTTGATAACAGTAGTTTGCCCCGGATCAGTCATGGTCCAATTGGCAAAAACTGTTTTATTTTTTTCAGTGTATATTTTTGTGCCATTATCAAGAGTTACGGCCATGGCTTCATTCGCGGCTATATCCTTGTCTACTAGCCAGCCCTCCTCAGGCTTGTCAAAGAATTCCTGGTCCGGTGTGCGCCATCCGCTCGTACTTATTAACTTAGCGCCTTCAGGCACATAGACGCGCAGCCAATTAACATTACGCACTCCGGTGAATTCGTCTTGCTTCTCACCCGGGTGCTCGCGTGTAATTTTGAGTTCATTAATAACCGTGCCGTTTTCTTCTACTCGCGTAAA
>JAUVLY010000074.1 GCA_030600505.1 Candidatus Falkowiibacteriota bacterium | reverse complement strand
GCTGATTTTTTAACTAAATATGGCGGACACCCGGCTGCTTGCGGTTTTAGTTTAAAAGCAAAAGACCTTAAGGAGTTTAAAGATAAAATAATTTTAATCAGTAATAAAGCTTTAAATAATGTTGATCTGTCACCGCGAGTTAGTATAGAGGCTGAATTGGCTTTGGCTTGTTTGAGCGACGAATTAGTTGAACAGATAAATAATTTTTCGCCGTTTGGCCAGAACAATAACCGGCCGAGTTTTATTAGCGAGAAAGTGAAGATCATGGATATTATGCATATGGGCGCGCTAGGCCAGCATCTTAAGCTTCGCGTAAAAGACGATAAATCCAGGGTTCTTACTGCTCTTGGTTTTGGCCAGACAGAAAAATGGTCGCATTTAACGGTCGGTGACGAAATTAAATTGGTTTATCATCTTGAGTTTAATGAGTTTAATGGTAAGCGAGAGTTACAACTTAAGATTATCGATATTAAAAACATATAACACGTAAACACTGTCATTCTGAACAAAGCGAAGCGGAGTGAAGAATCCCGCGGATAACGTATCAGGTTGCTTCTCGAGATCCTTCGTCGCTAGCGCTCCTCAGGATGACATCCATAATATCATATAACACATAACATATTTATATGGGAAGTATACGAAAATTAATAATTTATACTGATGGAGGATCCAGGGGGAATCCGGGGCCGGCCGGGATTGGCGCGATAATACTTGATGAAAAGAAAAATTTAATCGCTGAAATTTCCGAATATTTAGGTGTTGCCACTAATAATCAAGCCGAGTATAAGGCAGTTGTGGCGGCGATTAAAAAGGCCAAAGAACTAAACGCAGAGGAAATTCAGTTTTATTTGGATAGTCAGCTGGTAGTTGAGCAATTAAACGGTAATTACAAAGTAAAAAATAAAGATTTACAGCCTTTATTCGTGAGTATTTATAATGATTCACTTAATTTCAAGAAAGTAGCGTATAGTCATATCCCTCGCGAGCAGAATAAAGAGGCTGACTCACTGGCCAACAAAGCCATGGACAAGGGCGTATAACTCAGCGGTAGAGTGCTACTTTCACATAGTAGAAGTCCCTGGTTCGAGTCCAGGTACGCCCACTAAAATAGCTGTTTATATGGCTATTTTTTGTTTGTTATTTCAAAATTTGAGTAAATATGCTAGTATTTAATAAGAAAGCTAGTAAAATATTGATGTTTATGGCATAATTATTTGATGTATATCATTGCATAATTTTATGTTTAATTTTACAAAATTTTTTCATCATTTTCATTTATTTAAACAAATGAGCTGGCAGGCACTAGGCGAGTTTCTTAATTTTTTGTTTTTTAAAGTATATCTCGGCTCAATGCTCTTGATTAATTTATTGGTTTGGATCCTGGCTGTATTTATCTTTACGCAAATAGACCAGCCGATGATGGCTCTGCATTATAGCGTAGATTTCGGCATTGACCATTATGGTCAGAGTAAAAATATTTTTGTTATCCCGGCCCTTGGTTTAATATTTATTGTTTTTAATATTATTTTGCTTCTTATCGTTGGTTCATACAATAAGCGGGATATTAAATTTTTAGCGCATTTACTGCTAGTGCCGGCCTTGATTGCAAATATTATGCTGTTAGCCGCCGTGACCTCGGTTTATTTAATTAACTTCAGATAGTTACAAATTACTAATCAGTACGTATTTACATATATAAAGCTTAATTTAATATATAACGTTGGAGCAAGGCCTCTGGCCTGCGACTTCCGAAGCGATGAAATTCGCGGGCCAGAGGCCCAGCTCAAACATTTTTAAAAAATTATTCGTAAATACGTAATGATTCGTAATTAGCAACATTTAATATGACAGATTTTTATATTATTAAACTTTTATTTTTTACCACCTCGGCGTTTGTGTTTACGGTTTTATGGACGCCTTTGCTGACGCATTTTCTTTACAAGCATAAACTGGGCAAGCAGATCCGCGACGATGGCTCAACGCCGCTATTCACCAAAATGCACAAGGCCAAAAGCGGCACTCCAACAATGGGCGGAGTACTAATTTGGGTTACTACGCTTTTATTCGCTTTAAGCTTTTTTTATTTGGCGAAAATTTTTCCCATAGATATTTTAAAGAATTTGAATTTTCTTTCCCGCAGCCAAACACTTTTGCCTTTAGGCTGTTTAGTCGCCTCCGCATTAGTGGGTCTGGCGGACGATTTTCTTGACGCCAGGCGCCTCGGCTATAAACAGCGGGGAATTAAATTTTGGCATAAACTGGTGATTTACGCGGTAATTGCCCTGGTGGGGGCCTGGTGGTTCTATTTTAAGCTGGATTGGGATCTTATTCACATTCCTTTTCTGGGATTTTTCAATGTTGGCTGGTGGTATATTTTGTTTTTTATTTCAGTCGTAGTTGGCACAGCTTTTGCCGTTAACCAAACCGACGGCTTGGATGGCCTGGCGGGTGGAACTTTGGTGATCGCTTTCGCGTCATACGCGGTGATCGCTTTTGTGACCGGGCGTTTTGACTTGGCGGTTTTTTGCGGTGTGATTGTGGGCGCGCTTTTGGCTTTTTTGTGGTTTAATATCAATCCGGCGCGTTTTTTTATGGGTGACACCGGCTCAATGTCTCTGGGAGTTACCCTGGCCCTGGTTGCGTTATACACTAATACGGCTTTTATTTTGCCTTTTATTGGTTTTATTTTTGTGCTTGAAGCAATGTCAACTATTGTCCAGCTAATGTCTAAGAAATTGCGAAACGGAAAAAAAGTATTTTTGTCTTCGCCGATTCATCATCATTTTGAGGCTAAGGGTTGGCCCGAGCCGAAGATTGTAATGCGTTTTTGGGTAATATCCGGCGTAATGGCCGTGATTGGTTTGATAATATTTTTGCTGGATAAATCCTAGTGATGTTACGAATTATATAATGCCCCTGGGTGCGAATTAGTACGAATTTACAAATATAAATTTTGATTGATTGTACTGTTGGAGCAAGGCCTCCGGCCTGCGACTTTCGAGCGATAAAATCTCGCGGGCCAGAGGCCCTGCTCAAACATTTAGAAAAAATAATTCGTAAATTTGTAATGATACGTAATTAGTAACAATGGCGGTATTAAAAAGACGGATTTCAAAAATTATAAAGGTTAAACGTGGAGAGCATGCGCCAGATGCTTGGCTACTGGCCGTGATTGGCGCCTTACTTCTTTTTGGGCTCATTAGCCTGTCTAGCGCCTCTTCGGTAGTGGCTTATAATGAATTTGGTAATGCTTATTATTATTTTAAAAAGCAATTGTTTGGCTTAAGCTTGGGAATTATTGCTTTTTTGTTTTTTACCCGGATTGATTATCATAATTGGCGGAAATTCGCTTTTGGTTTCCTGGTTTTTTCGGTTTTTTTATTGGTTCTGGTGTTTATTCCCGGCTTATCAGCTAAGTGGGGACAGGCCAGGAGCTGGATCAATGTCTTTGGTTTTTCCCTGCAGCCTTCAGAATTTGTTAAATTATCCTTTTTACTTTATTTAGCGGCTTGGCTTGAGTCCAGAAAAGAGGAGCTGGGAGAGATAGAAGCCGGAATCGGACCGTTTATCGCGGTTCTCGGGCTTATTGCCGGCTTAATGCTGCTTCAACCCGATATTGGCACCCTGGCAATTATTGTCATTACTTCTTTGATAGTTTATTTTGTTGCCGGTGGCAAAATTACCCATATTGCTGTTATTGTAATTCTTGGCGCGCTTGTTTTCTCGGTAATGGTCCAATTCAAACCTTATCAGCTTGATCGTTTTAAATGTATGCTTGATCCGGGGATTGATCCCCGGGGTATTTGCTACCAGACTAACCAGTCTTTGATCGCCGTGGGCTCGGGCGGGATATTCGGCCGGGGTATTGGGGAAAGCCGCCAGAAATATATGTACTTACCGGAAGTCAGCGGCGATTCTATTTTCGCGATCATTGCCGAAGAAACCGGATTAATTGTCAGTAGCTTGTTAACCTTTGCTTATATATTTTTATTTTATCGCGGCTATTTGATCGCTAAAAAAGCGCCGGATGATTTTGGCAGGATATTGGCGATTGGCATTGTTTCCTGGCTAACAATTCAGGCTCTTATTAACATTGGCGGGATCATAAATATTTTGCCCATGACCGGCATACCCTTGCCTTTTATTAGCTATGGCGGTTCGGCAATACTCGCGGCCCTAGCAGCCGTTGGGATATTGGTGAATATAAGTAAACAGACGAGGTAGGTTACAATTTTGAATTTTGAATTTTGAATTTCGAATGAATTTTTAATGACAGAATGTTATAATTTGATAAAATATTTTCCTTTGAGCAGACTGCATTAAAAATTAAGACATTAAATCATTCATTCAAAATTCGAAATTAAAAATTCGAAATTATTAGCTACTTTAT
>JAUVLY010000001.1 GCA_030600505.1 Candidatus Falkowiibacteriota bacterium | reverse complement strand
ATCGGATAATGAGTATCCGTATTAATTTCGCCCTGGCCGTCAATCGGCTCACCCAGCGCGTTAACTACACGGCCAACCATTTGCTGGCCAACCGGTACTTCCAAAATACGCTTAGTGCTCTTTACCTGATCGCCTTCCTTTACGCCCTCAAACTCACCCAAAATTACCGCCCCCACCATATCTTCTTCCAGATTAAGTGCCACCCCATACACTTTCTCTAATCCGTGTTTATTCGTCTCTGATCCGTGTCCATCCGTGTGTTTAGCGGAGCTAAACTCAAGCATCTCATTCATCATACAGTCCGACAAACCGGAAATACGGGCAATGCCGTCCCCGACCTCGGTTACTGTGCCCACAGTCTCTTCCTTAACATCCGCCTTAAAACCGGCGATTTGATTTTTTAATTCTTCTACTATAAATTCTTTGGTATTACTCATATGTGTTTAAATTTATAATTTATAATTTATAATTTACAAAGTACCCTGCGGGTATAAACAAAATTGTTTGCAAATTACAACTTATAAATTTATTTCTTTATTTCTTGTCTTAGATTTATTAGCCTGTTCTTTAAGCTAGCGTCCAGAACCTTGTCGCCATAACGAATCACAATCCCGCCGAGCAAACTCTTGTCCTCGGCGGTTTTTATTTCTACTATTCTGGCTTTGGCTAATTTCTTTATATATATATTCAAAGATTTTATTTGCGCTTCATCCAGCTCTCTGGTTGATTTAATATTTGCCTCCACTATCCCCTTCTCCTTGTTCCAAATTTTAATGAATTCTTTAATTATTTTATCTGCCTGGTTAATCATATTGTCAGCAATCAAAATCTCAACAAAGGCCTGGATAACGATACTTAGACGAGGCAGTGCCTCGTCTCTACAGACGCTGTTATATAACGCGTTGGCGTATTGTTTGCTTGTTTTTCTCATATCTTATAAATCATATAAATCCCTGCTAATTTTTTTGCAAAGATTTATAAGATTAATATGATTATCTTACTGTCTTTTTAATCATTTCTCTATCCTGCTTAGAATCAATTTTTTTCTCTAAAACTTTTTCGGTGCTTGCAATTACCAGGTCGGCTAATTCGGTTTTGACCTCTTTGAGCATCTTAGCTTTTTCCTGTTGAATTTTAACTTTTTCTTCACTGATTACCGCGCCGATCTCTTCTTTGGCCCGGTTTAACATAACTACGCGCTTAGCCTCTGATTCTTCCTGTGTTTTTTCCAAAATGGCATTAGCCTCCTTTTTGGCATCCGCCAAAACCTTTTTATACTCCCGGTTAGTTTTATCCAGCTTCTCGTCGATCTTTTTGGCGTCTTCCAGGCTTTTCTCGATCTTCGCGGTCCGGTCTTTCATTACTTTAATTAAAGGCTTAAGGGCGAAAAAATACAAAACCGAGATCACGATAGCGAAATTAATTGTTTGGGCAATTAAAAGTTTAATGTCGATATGAAATGTGTCGATTAGACTGTCCATGTATTTGTAATGTCATCCTGAGGAGCAAAGCGACGAAGGATCTCGATGATAACGTTAATATGTTTTCGACGGGATTCTTCACCCACTTCGTGGGTTCAGAATGACGGGGTTATTAATATTCTAACACTGAGAGGCGAAATTCACCTCCCATCCGTAAAAATACTAAATAATCACCCTAGACTTGATAAATCAAGTCTCTACTTTATGCCAAAGGCGATAACTAGCGCGTAAATGGCGATTGCCTCGGCAAAAGCGGCGGCCAAAAGCATTGGCACCAATATCTTACCGGCGGCTTCCGGATTACGGCCAATCGCTTCCATGGCTTTGGCGCCGATAAACCCGATGCCCAGGCCCGGGCCGATCGAACCGATGCCGATAGCTAAAGCTTTGGCAAGCATTACATTTTCCATAGGTTTTAAAAAGAAAAATATGAAAAATAAGATAAATATGATAGATGATAATTCTTTATTTTCTTATTTTTCTTATTTTATTATTTATCTTATTTAATTAATGTTCTTCCGCGCTTGTGGCCATGGTGAGATAGGCCAGGATAAGCATGGCAAATATTAAAGCCTGAATTAGACCGACTATCACTTCCAAAAACATGAAAGGGATGGGCAGGCCAAAAGCCAGAATCGCGGCCATTGAAGCAAGCAAAACCTCGCCGGCAAAAATATTGCCAAAGAGCCGGAAAGAAAGGCTGGCCACCTTGGCGGCCTCGCCGATTATTTCAATCAGTCCGACAAAAGCTTTGATCGGGTTTACAATTATAACGCTTGGGTCTTTCTTGAATTTCTTGGGAATTTCCAAAAGCGCCTTGATATTAATAAACTTATTAAAATACTTCCACGCGCCCAGCGCCATTACCCCGAATATATGTGAAAACACGACCCCAATTATGGCCAGGGCCAATGTAGTATTTAAATCCGCGGTGCCGCCCCGGAAATAAGGGATAAAAGCAGCGTGGCCGTCGTGCACGGCAATTTTTCCGATAGAGCCAATGCCGGGAAGCAGGCCAAGCCAATTGTTTATTAATATAAAAACAAAAAAAGCAAACACCAGCGGGAAAAATTTAAGGCTCTTATCCCGCGAACCGGTAACCGAATCAAATATATCCAAAAAACCATCCACAACCATTTCCATTATATTCTGGATTTTACCGGGTATTGTCTTAACATTTCTTTTGACCAAGATAGCTATAATTACCACTAAAATAACCACAATCCAGGAATTGAGCAGCGAATTGGTCACGGTAAAGTTGCCAATGTTAAATATTGGTTCAGCAAAAAGGGTGTGGTCATGGGATACCTCTTCGTGAATATCAGCCACAACGTGTTCGTCGCTGACATGCTCTTCAATTTCGGCATGCTCATTGGCAGTCACATGTTCGGTAGAGACATCTTCCTCTGCGCTAAAATGTTCAATTGTAGGCTCTATATTATCCATTAAATTATAAATTACAAGCACCAAATAACAAATAAATATCAAATTCCAATAACCAAATATTCAAACTGTTTTGAATTTAGGATTTAGTGCTTGGAATTTATTTGTTATTTATAATTTGGGATTTAGAATTTTTTTCGTCTCCCACGATCTTTTTATACTCTTTCGTCGTCTCAATCACCAACCCCACCATTGATATCACAAAGGCAATGCCGACTATTCCCATCAATCCCCAGGGGGCGCTATCAAGCTTATTATCCAGCCATTTGCCAATTAATGTCCCTAATAATACCGGTACCACAATCCAAACGGAAAGCCGAAAAAAAACCATAATTGCCGGCTGCCACCAAGCTGATACACGGGGATCTTGCTTTATTTCTCCCATACGCGCAAAAAACAAACAGCAAGGGCATATACGCCCTTGGCAATTCACATATATTATAGCGAATAAAACCTAAATATTCGCCTAGTTATATTGTAGTCAAAAACCCCTAAAAGTCAAGGGGTAAAAATATTTTTGGTTTTGAGCACTCAAATCTGCAAGCACTCAAATCTGCAAATGTAGCTACAAATCTACAAATATAGGAAAATCAACTTAATTAATTTATTTGTAGATTTGAAATGAATTCGTAGATTTGAGTGTGCTCTATATATTAAAAAACTTTCTGGCATTTGTAGTGGTTATTTCCGCGATTTGTTCTAGGCTTAAATTTTTGATCTGGGCAATACGCTCGGCAATATGCTTAACAAATAATGGTTCATTGCGCTGACCGCGATGCGGCTCGGGCGCTAAGAAAGGGCAGTCAGTCTCGACCATGAACTTATCATTAGGCAAGCGCCTAATTAAATCGTCAAAACGCTTGCTAAAAGTAATCAAACCGGTAAATGACACCATTAAACCCAAATTTAAAAAACGCCAAGCTTCATCTTCGCTCCCTTCAAAGCAATGCACTACTCCCCAGGGCTTGTCCTTCGTAGCTTTAGCGTAGGAGGGCTTATCTTTTGGCATTAAATCGCGATGTTCTTTTTTAAATCTTTTTATTAATTCAACCAACTCGTCATATGACTTACGACTGTGGAATATGATTGGCAAATCCAAACGACGGGCCAAAAGCAGCTGTTGCCACAAAACTTCTTTTTGCAATTTTATAATCTTGTCCTTAGCCACTCCAATGTCCATATGGTAGAAATCCAATCCCACCTCCCCGACCGCTACGACCTTAGGGAATTTGGCTAATTGCTCATAAGCGTCATAATTAAACTCTTCGCCCCGGGTGCTAAAATCATATTCATCTGTTTTGGCATTAAACTTAAATAAATGCATTGGATGCAAACCGACAGCGGCAAATACCCCGCGTTCATACTTATTGGCGTAATCCAAAGCCCGCCGGCTGGACTTAAAATCCGCACCGACGTTAATCATCCAAGTATCCTTTTGCAAGGCCCGTTGAATTACTTCGTCCGCGTCATCTTTAAAGGAATTCAAATTTAAGTGGGCGTGAGTGTCTACAAACATAACACTAATACGCGAATGTACACGAATGCCGCGAATATAATTTTATGTGTATTCGTGTGGGCGCATTCGCGTTTGCGCTATTCGCGTGCAACTAAAACCCCGTTAAAGAGGCTGGATAGTAGAAACTTAACACCCAGCGTCCTTAACGGGGAAAGTATTTTCAAAAGAAAACTACATTTGAGTATTTTCTTCTTCGCTAGAAGCTTCAGTGCTTTCTTCTTTTGGAGCTTCCATGCTTTCTTCTTGTGGTGCTTCAGCTGGGGAATCACCTCCACCACCAAACATTTTTTTGAGTGTGTCCATTAATCCCATAGTTTTTTGAAATGAAATAATTAATTACTTTACTACTTTCTTAAAATATTTATATTATTAATATCTCTTATATCTATTATCCGTGATGTAGCCTTTTTTGTCAACGGTCCGGCGTCAATCAATAAATCCGGAGTAAACGGAACAAAGTATTTCTCTGTCTGACTAAGCCTAGCCGGAGGCTTCTGGCAATGCTTGTTTAAGCTTGTTGAGATCAAAGGGGCATTAAGCTTCTTTAATATTTTAATAAGAAATTGCTTTTTTGGCAAGTCCTGGCTAATATTAGCCGTAGGTATTCGAACCGCTAAAGAATCTCCATTGCCACTGACAATGCCGGGCAATACTCCTCGACTGCGCAAAATAAAGGTAGTCGGCCGTTGATTATGTACATATTCCGAACTTTGGGCTTCTCTAGTGGTACGCGGCCAAACAGAGCGAATATATTTATCTTGCTTAGCGCTTACATAGCAAATATCATGCAGCTGGCAATAGCTTTTGATAAGAATAATTAAAGGTTTAGTAATCGGACTGCGCTTGATCTTATGCACCCTTTTTACCGCGCTTGCCTTAGTGGCGGCGCAACCCAGGCCATAAACCGTTTCCGTGGGATAGGCAATGGTTTTTCCACGCTGCAAATAATCACGGATCAACTCAATCTCCCAAGTCTTTTCTTTTTTAAGATCTATCTTAATTATTTCCATGCTTACTTCTGCCAATCTTTTATTATTATCCGCTTACGGCGCTTGTCATAATCCACTACTACCTTTTGCCGCTCACGCAATTTCATCTCCCGGGCAATTGCTATCGGAATGCTGACGTAATACATACTGCTTGATCTTTGAATTTTACGAATATTTTCCTTTGTTCTTCTTCCCATATAATTCGTGCGATTAATCGTGCGATTAATTTTAAAATTATTTATAACAAACTTTGTAATTTCTTTAGTACCTCAGGGAGTAAGGGTAAAAGCAAATCGTTGAATTTAAGGAACATCGGGGCCAGGAGTGAATCCTTGAGCCAAATGCCTAAGAAAGTGTCAAGTAAAGTGTAGCGCGAAATCACAAAGAGAAGTAAGCCGATAGTTAAGGCGCCGGTCAGGAAGCCGAGAATAGCACCGCCCAAACGATTAATGGTCTTAAGAAAAGGAATAATGGAAATAACATTGAATATCTTCTCAAGTAAATAAAAGCCAAGGCCGACTAGGCGATTAATGATGGAAAAAAGGACCATAAAAGTAAGGACTTTGCCAAGATTATTATAACCAAAAAAAAGCGGCTCAATAAAATCAGCTATAAAAAGATAAAGCCGGCTAGCCAGGATTGCCCCGACAATCACGCCCATAAAAGCGCCAAAAGTACGGATCAAGCCGAAAAACAGGCCATAAAAAATAAAGCCGGATAATAAAACCACTAAAATGACATCAATAATAGGTAGCATGTTTAGAATTTTTAATTTTTAATTTTTAATTTCTAAACAATTTTCAATATCTAATTTTTCAATTTCTAATTAATTATTTCAAATTAAAATTATCTTGTAGCGCCACTATAAGTTATGGCTTGCAAGATATTCCAATCTTCGGTTGATTCCGGTAGATAACCATAAATATCTTTAAAAATCTTTAGGCCGTTTTTTTCTGAATTAAGATTCCGGTTCTCGGCTTTTTGCCGCAGGCCATAGGCCATGACTACCACGGCCGCGTCATCGTTTACCTGGCCCGCGCTGGCCGCGCGTTTGTAAATAAACTCAAATTTTTCCTTAGCCTTGTTTTCCGCGGCCTCACTGATTTTAATTGGCCAGCGGCCATTGGCGATTTTGATCGCGTCCGCCATTTCCGTCTCATCTTCCGGCAATTTGCCAAAAGCAGATTTAAAAGAATACATTACTGCGGCCCGCTCCCCTTCGCCCAATCTTTTAGTATTGTCATCCACGCCATAGGTGATAAAACTGTTAATTGAATTCTGCATGGCGTCGGTTACGGCCGCAACGCCAATAAGCAGCTTTTGCAAGTGAAGTATTTGCGTCTGTTGTTCCCTAACCAAATTTCTTAGCTCCTGGAGCTCAGCCAAAATTTTCTCCAAATCATTATTAACTAATGTTTTTGCATTTTCCTCTATGTCTTTTATCTGTGCGTCGCTTTCCAGTGTAATTGCTATTTCATTTGAATACACGCCGCACGCACCGCCCAGATATTCACAGACGCGGACATAGTATGTACCATCACCGGAAAAAGCAGACAAAACTGTGTAATAATAATTTGGGTCAGAAAAATATTTGTATTTGTCGCCCTCTCTGGTCGGATATGTCGGATGCTCGTTCTTAGACCAAACGACTTTAAAGCCTTTAGTACTGTATCCGTCTACGCTCCATTTTATTGCTGACTCTCCTTTGCTTATTAAAGTAATTGACTCAACTCCACCGGAGGTATTTGTACATTCGCCGTAATAAGCTTTATATGTCCCGGCGGCCTCGGCCATGCACTTATTTGAATAAGTCTTGCCGTCTTTGCCGCAAACCGGATCATATTCCATAGTGCAGGCGACTGGCTCATCGCTTGTGCCATCACCTAATACTACGCTGATCTCATTAGAATAAACGCCACACTTTCCACTTAAATATTCGCAAACCCGCACGTAATATGTGCCGTCACCGGAAAAAGCCGTTAGAGTGTCTGAAGTTTGGCTGGGACTGGAATAATAATGATATTTGTCCCCACTCCTGGTCGGATAAGTCGGCCCGGAATTCTTTGACCAGGACACTTTAAAACCCTTGCTTGAATAACCATCCACACTCCAGCTAATATTCGCACCCTCTCCTGTAAGGGTAATAGAGTTAACGCTACTGACGGGGGTTTCCTCAGTTCCGCAAGTAGTGCAGGTGGCTCCGGCAAAACCAGCCATAACAAAGCTGGAAACAAGAATAAATGAAATGATCTTTGTTTTGTTCATAATTTTTTAAATAATTAATTTTAAATTCGTATGTGCCGCATTTGTAGCGCGGCTTTTCCCGCCAGGGAAAATAACGTTAATTTTCTAATCGCGGAAATAACGACTCGCCTTTTTTGATTTGCTGCTCACTAAATTGCTTCATTATCTTATCGGCAGTGGCTGGCATAAAAGGCTGTAATAACACAGACACATTTAAAATATTCTGAGCAACTACTTCTAATACTTTTTTTATTTCATTTTTATCTTTTATTTTCCAGGGCGCTTTGGCTGTAATAAACTCATCCATTTCCCTTAACTTTGCCCAAAGTACTTTTAAAGCTTCATCAAAGCAATATTTTTGCATTTGTAAATTTATTGCTCCTAACAATTCCTTGTCGCTTCCTGGTTTTATATCCAGCTCAATCTCATTCTTTTCAAGCAAATTTGAAGTACGGGCAACTAAATTACCAATGCCATTTGCCAGATCGGCCATATACCTTGTTTCAAATTTTTCTTTTGTATAATCTGAGTCTTCAAAAGGCTTAAGCTCAGCCAGTAGATAATAACGCGTTGCATCTGTACCATACCGCTCAACCAGATCAAGCGGGTTAACAACATTGCCGATTGATTTGCTCATTTTTTGTCCGCCTGAAGTTATAAAACCAAAAATAAGCACTTGCGTAGAATTAGGCAGGCCGGCAGACATGAGCATGGCTTGCCACATGGCTGTTTGGAACCTTAGATTATCCTTACCCGCCACTTGCATGCCTGGCCAAAATTCTTTATATTTACCGTCTTCATTGGGCCAGCCCAAAGCGGATACATAATTAACCAAAGCGTCAAACCAGACATACATAACATGTTCATCGTCCCCGGGAACCGGCACCCCCCATGGCATCTTGCTTTTTAATCTTGAAATACTAAAATCCTCCAACCCTCGTTCTACAAATTTTCTTATTTCATTTAATCTATGGCCTGGAACAACAAAATCAGAATTTTTTTTATAAAATTTTAATAGCTTTTCCTGATAATTTGACCATTTGAAAAAATAATTTTCTTCTTCAATGATCTCTATCTTTTTACCCGGGTGATCAGGACATTCACCTTTATCAAGCTCAGAATCGGTCTTAACTGATTCACAGCCAATACAATATTTCATCTTATAATTTTTTTTATAGATATCGCCGTTGACATCGCATCGTTTCCAAAATTCCTGCGCCGCTTTTATGTGATGCTCGTCAGTGGTACGGATAAAATTATCATAACTCAAATTAAGCGCTTTTTTAAGATTATCAAATTTAGCCGCGTATTTATCACAATATTTTTTTACTTCAATTCCCTGCTTTTTGGCTTTGGTGAATAGTTTTAATCCATGTTCATCCGTACCGGTATTAAAAAATACATCCTTGCTCTGCATGCGGGCAAATCTGGCCAGCACATCGGCCCGAATAATCTCAGCCGCAAAACCAATATGCGGATTGGCATTCACATACGGCAGGGTTGTAGTTATATAAAATTTATTTTTATCCATCTTATATTTGATTTAATTCTTTTAACATTTTATATTTTTCAAACCCTTTTTTTATCATTCTTCTTAACTCTGGCCAAAGATATTTATATTTATCAATATCTTCTTCGTCTATCCAGCGCATATCTCCATGTTCAAGGCTTAATTGAATATCATCGTTGTCGTTTCTTATTAAATTAGCAATTCCGCAAATAGGAATATTATCCGAAGTAAACCAAATATCATAATCAACCACCCCTAAATTTTCAAATTCTCTAAAACCTAATTCCTCCTCTATTTCGCGCCTAAAAGCTAACTCTCCGGTCTCACCTTTGTCTAATCTTCCGCCCGGAATATCCCAGCCCATTTTTTTATTGGTAAACTCCACAATCAAAACCTTACTATCTCTTATTAAAACCGCTTTTTGGCTAACAATATATTTTTCAAATCTCTCAATATTTTTCATTTAATCTATTTGAGTTATGAGTTATGAGTTCCACGTTACGAGAAATTATTTCCCAACTATCACGACAAACTCCCCTTTTTGGTCGTCTTGATTATTTTTTATCTGCTCGGTAATATGATCCAGGCCGCCGCGATAAACGGTTTCGTGCATTTTACTAAGCTCGCGGCAAACCACGACTGATGTAACCGGAGTGCGCTTTTGCAATTTTAATTCTTTTTTCTTTTTAGACGCGCCATGGCGCACCTCTACAGAATCGTCGATTGCCTGATTTTTTTTAATGATTTTTTTATTTAAATCTTTTAATTCTTCTAAAAATTTAATAATCCGGTGTTTGGATTCATAGACCACTACCGGGTAAATTGAATCAGTAATCCGTTCAATAAAAGTTTGGCGGCCCTTTTTGTGGGGCGGAAAACCCATAAACACATATTTGTCGGTCGGGATACCGGAAATGGACAAAGCGGCGGTTACGGCAGATGGCCCAGGCACTGATTCAACCCGTACAGACGCATTAAATTTTTCAATCACCGCTTGCACCAGCTTGCCGCCCGGGTCGGATATCCCGGGTGTACCGGCGTCACTTACCAGAGCCAAGCTATTGCCGTCTTTAAGTAAATTTAAAATACGCGCTTGTTTTTTTTCACTGGAATGCTGGTGATAAGAAATGGTCGGGGTTTTAACACTGTAATGCGAAAGCAGCTTAGCGGTCACCCGCGTATCTTCGCATAATATAAAATCAACTTCGCCCAAAATGCGAAGCGCTCTCATACTAATATCTTCTAAGTTACCAATTGGCGTGGCAACAATGTAAAGTGTGGGCATCCTTAAACTGTTAGGTGTTAGGTTTTAGGTTATAGGTTGTAGGTTATAGGTTGTAGGTTATAGGTTATAGGTTGTAGGTTATAGGTCAACTCTAAAACCTAAAACCTAAAAGCTAAAACCTAAAAGCTAAAACCTAAAAGCTAAAACCTAAAAGCTAAAACCTAAAACCTAAAAGCTAAAAGCTAAAACCTAAAAGCTAAAACCTAAAAGCTAAAACCTAAAAGCTAAAACCTAATTAAACTATCTCATCTTTCCTTTCCTTAACATACCTGGTCCATTCTTCGGTAATGGCAACAAACACCTTGAATGGCGCTTCAATAATAAAATCAAGGACAAAAACAAAGACATTAACCTTAGAGAAATTCTCGCTTAACCATTTACCGGCGCTAACAATCGGGACGTAGAAAAAATCCGCGATAAAACTAAATACATTTTCCTTGGGTGGTAATATTAAGAGCTCTTTGGCGTTCTTGTGGATACGGATGGAAAAGAAACTGACCAAGGCCAGGAAGAAAAGGAAAATTATTATTGAAACAACGCTAAAATGAATCGCGTTTAAGACCCAGACAACCGCGCCAAAAGACAGGAAAAAAGTAATCGCGTAAATTATCCCAAACATTGAATTGGAAAACGCACTGCGCTTAGCCGGCTGGCGCAAGCGGTGGGGCTCTTTTCTTTGGTTTTCTTCAAACACTATTTCCTTAATCCCTTCAATGATCTTTAGTGAATTATCTTCACTCGGCATACGGGAGAATAATACAATTAAGAAAAGTAAAACCGCCGGAAAGGTTACATTAATAAACAAAGATATTGGATTGATCTCTTCACCAAACCAACGGGTAGCCGGAATCTCCAAAATAAAAGCAAAAAATGATTTAGTAATAAAAATATAAAGGATACTTCTGACAGCCGCCCGCCACAGCTTGGACTTGGCATCGTGGTACTTTTTACCGGCCGCCTGCTTGATCATGCGAGAGAAGGCCACCGGATCTTTAAAAAAACCTTCATAAACCTTAACCGGATTATTCGCGATTACGTCATTTAAAATTTGAAAAAATACGGTATAGCGGCTGACAATCCGATTAAGCTGAGGCGTCAAAGGGTGGTCAATTTGACCTTCAATTGATTTTTTAATAGCCAGAATGTTTTTCCCGACATCAGCGATTTCTTCTTCATTGGCTTTAAGCCAATTGGGATGAAAATATTTTAACAAAATAAAACTTAGCATCTCCCTGTCAAATTTAAGGTATGAGCGATGAATGGCGACAAATATCTGAATCTCCCGGTCAATCTCGTACTCAAGGGCATCCTCCAGGCTGATATCGTCAAGCAGGGTCTGGTACATATAGTCAATAACTACTAAATCAACCTGGCTGCGCCCCAAGCGCTCCTCCATATCGCTGGCCGCCAAAGCCATGATCCAATTGGTTAGCGCGTTACGCTCTTTAATTTGCAATGACTTATAGTCTTCGACCGCGTAGCGCCTGAGCGATATATACTTATCAATCACCTGGCCGAATTCACTGATCTTTGTTTCCGGAATAGTATTATTCGGTAAATACCCCGCCCGAATCAGCTCGGTCAGTAAATGCTCGGCAATTTCCGCGCCCTTTGCCCCCGGGCTAATGGCGCCTTCAATTACAATTTGCCTTTTCAAAATGCGTTCAATCGCGTTTTTTCTAAGTAAATGCTCTTCTTTATACTCAACCGTATTACGGATCTTCTCGTAATAAAACGCCATTTTTGAAACCACGGAGGAAACCGAAAGCCGCGGAATATCTTTTTGCTCTTTAGCCGGTGGATTTTGCGCGTAATAAACCGCCTGAAAAAGCCGCTTGGCGTTTTTGCTGGGTGTAGAAACCGGATTGTCTTCTTTTTTTGTAAGAATTGGATTAACCATATTATTTTATTTCGAATGAATCAATTATCTCTTGTTTAAGCTCATCATTCCAGCGCTGGGTCCAATCACTGGGAATACGCTCCCAGAATTTAATAGTATAAATTTGCCCGTCTTTCTCGCCCAGCTTAATATATTCTGCACCGCTTATCTCCCCCTCCAATATCTCCTCCCAATTTTCACTCAAAAATATCCGCACTTCAACCGGCTTGGCATAACTGGGCACATCCATAGGATAATCGACATCATTAGTCGGCACAAAATATTCCATAACAACATATTCTTGATAATTTTTTCGTTGGGTTTGGTAATAAACAAATTCCTCGGGAAAATCAATACTAAAACCAAGTTCATTATTGCGATAATGATATTTCCCATCATCCGCTTGCTCGTCCATGTTGGGCTGTTTGCTACAAGCTGAAAATAGTATAATCGCAAAAAAAGATACAATTAATATTTTTTTCATAATAATCTAATAAATAGAAGTCAAAAATGTGACAACATAAATAAAATTTTGGGTCTGTTTTCTGTTGTCTGTTTTCTGTTGTCTATTATAATTTAAAATGTCTCTCAATGTCTTTTTTAAACGCGTGAATTTTGTAAGCGCCGTAAAGAAAGACATAGGCGATTACCAACACAATCAAGCCAAACACCAATCTAAGCATAAAATCGGTCCAAACTATCAAAACCGACAGTAAAAGTAAAATCACGCCGGTAGAAATAAGTGACCAAATTAAGCCATTGAACTTTTTATTAATCTCCTTGAATAATGAAATCATAATTTATAAAAAGATAAATAAGTATAAAAAGAAAAATATGATTTATAAGCAAAATTATATCTTATTTTTCTTATTTATCTTATTTTTTATTATTTATCTTATTTTTCTTATTTCTTGGTGCAGAACCCCAATTCACAAACTAACTCTAAGACCTTATTGCAATCATAGTCAACTCCAGACGATTCATTACAACAGGGCTGATTCGGCCCGCCGCAAGGGTAACAAAAATTATTATTAAGTAAATGCGCCGGCGCGCAAACCGGCTCAAATTGACAGGCTATCTTGGAGTTAGCGCCGCAATAAATACATGCCCCACTGCGGCATTCGGTGCGGCTAGAGTCACGTTTTTCCTGATTATTGCAAGCAATACCGCTAGTACAGCAAGGGTTGCCTGGGTTGCCGCAAACCGTACAAATCTCTTTATTACAAACCAAATCCCCGCCGCAGGCCAGGCCCGTGTCGCAACAAGGGTCGCTGATCCCCCCACACTCTACGCAATAGCCGGCAAAACAAGCTAAGCCATCACCGCACTCTGGATCGCTAGCGCAACAAAAAGCGCCTTTAACTCCACACTCGCACTCATCCCTGCAATGATTTCGATCCGGATTGTTTGGATCCGTGCAACATAGCTGGGCGTATAAACATGGCTGGTCTTTATTCTGGCAGCAGGGCAGGCCGTCCATACCGCATTCCCGGGCATAAAGAACCTCTTTTTCCCATTCATCTTCCTGCGCAATGGTAGTTGTTTTTCGTTGAATACACCCTGAACTGAGTCCAGCCAGGCTAAAGCAAAAAATTAACAGCCATACAATTTTTAACCCCTGTTTGTCAACCATATTATTATATTTACATTGTAGCTTAAATAAGCTTAATGTTCAATAACTCCTTTAAATTAGAAAAAATAACATAAAAAAAGATATAAGCTCGCTTTTCTTAAGCTTATATCTTTCGAGAAAAAAATCACTCCCTTTAAGAAGGTTCATCGTTCGGTTTTGCCGTAATTGGATGTTTACCGTCCGGCCCAGGCATGAATGGTTTTAGTTGCTTGTCTTGATTATCCTTCCCTGATCCATTATATATTATTTTTACCTCATCTTCACCAGTAGCACAATCACGTAAATAATTAAATGGTGTTTTCGACATTCTATCCTCCTTTTTTGTTCGGGTTATATTTAATTATCCTAATTTATTCTCTACCAATTCCGGCAACTCCTCAATTTCCCAGTCACTCTTAATAAAATAATCGGTTACACCTTCTTTGTTAGCTTCTATCAGCTTTTCCTCACTGCTTAAATTGGTAAGAATAATTACCGGCACTCTTTTGCCGTTCGGATGCTGGCGCAATTTTTTAAGCATGGTCATACCGTCCATTTTGGGCATCATAATATCGAGGAGAATTAAATCCGGCTTTTTGGTAGTCGCGGCGTTAAGCCCCTTCAATCCGTCCGAAGCGGTCAAAACCTCATAGCCGGCATCTTCCAAAACCATTTTTATCGCGTTTTGTAGAAAACTAACGTCTTCCACAACAAGTATTTTTTTAGCCATATATATCTTTATAATTATTCAATATTGATTTATTACCAATTTATGAAAATTTAACCTTAAATATTGCCCTACACGCCTTTATAAGGTTATTCTTAATTTATTATATCAAAAAATGAACAACAATAAAATAGTTATTTATCTTGGTAAGGTAAAGGTAAAAATAGTGCCCTTATTGAGAATGGATTTAAAGCTCATTTTACCGCCATGGGCCTCTACAACCGCTTTGGCCATATAGAGCCCTAGGCCGCTGCCCGGCAAGCCCTTGGCACTGGCGTTGTCGGCCCGAAAAAATTTAGAAAAAATATCCTGCTGCTGATTTTTGGGGATGCCAATGCCTGAATCTTTCACGCTAATTATAACTTGCTTTTTATCTGCTTTAGCATTAACCAATACTGTGCCGCCGGACAGAGAATATTTTACCCCATTGGTAATTAAATTATGAATTACTTGCCTAACCTTGGTTCGGTCGGCCCTGAGTCTAAGCTTAGCTGGCTGGCACTTAACTTTAACAGTAATATTATTTTCTTCCATACCAACAACATTGTCTTTTAATATCTCTTTCATTAGCACGGAAAAGTCAAAACTTGTTTTCTCGATCTTAAACTTATGACCGGTCTCTATCCGGCTGACATTAAGAAGGTCATTAACCAGCTTAATAACAATGTTATTGGATAAGGTAATCTGTTCCAGGCATTCTTTTTCTCTGGTAGTAACTTGGCCGTTCTTAATGATCTCCTTTTCAAGCAATTTAATAAACCACTTTATTCCGGTAAGCGGGGTACGGAGCTGGTGCGAAGCAATATAAACAAAATCGGTCTTCATCTGGTCAATCTCTTTTAGGCGGGTGATATCGTGAAGAACAATAGCGCCATTAACTACTTTGCCCTGGTTATCTTTAACCGGAGTAAAAAAAATCTCATAATGCCTACTTCTTAAATGAACATTATCAACATGTACGGTCTTGCCGCTCACCAGCATCTTAGTGGTCTTAGACTCCAGGTTCGCTTTTGGGAATAAGGCAAAAAAATCCCTAAGCGAAGCCAGATTCGGATCCAGACCGGTAAACTCCTGGCCCTGTTCGTTCATTAAAGTTATATTTAGCTGGTCATTAAACATAATAATACCGTCCGACAAACTACGCACCAGGGTCTCGGTCCGGCTGCGCTGGGCCCGAAGCACCATCTGTAAACGAACCACAAAAAGAACAAAGGTAACGACCATCGCATCGGTCAGCCAATTGGTGCCGCCCAAATAGCGATTTGGCTTACTCGAAGAAATGTGGATTAAACCCAAGGTAGCAGCCCCCAGCTTAAGGGGAAAAATTACTTGCGAGCGGGGAACGCTTCTGCTCCCGGAATCCAGCCTGGACCCGTGTATCTCGGGCTTAATATCCGTAAACTTGTCCATTATCTGTTTGATTTCCTTGTGCCTCTCATTTGTCAAATGACTGCTGATGTCTTTTTTAACTGCCTCAATGTACTTCTTGCCCACCTTATCTTTAAGATAATTTATAAACACATAACCATCATCATGCTCGGGGCTGAATATTAAATACGCTGCTGAACTATATTCAAGCACTTCGGACAAATAATTATTAATGGTTTTGATCGCTTCCCTTAAGTCAAAAATATTGGTTAAACGGTCAGATAATGACTTTAATGCCTCTAATTCAAAACGCTTCTGCCGCAGCTTCTTTATCTCCTTGTCCGTACTAGCGTCCGGCGTAACAGTCGTGAACTTGGCCCAAAGAGAAGTACATTCCCGGTGTTCAAATAAGGGAGTAAGCGATCCTTCGACCATGATCTTCTGACCCTGCTTGCCAACCAATATCAGCTTAATATCCTTTACTATTTGGCCGCGCCGCGCCTTGGCCACTACCTCCTCGGCGTATGACCCATGATCATCCTTAACAATATTTATTATTTTTTTATCTTCCAGCTCATAGGCCAAATACCCAAGCATCCGCCTAGCCTTTAAATTGGCAAACTTGATCGTCCCGTCCGGGTCAGTGGCAATAATAATATCATCACTATTATTTAAAAATGCCTGAAATTCCCCTGAATCCATAGCCGGGATGTGTTTAAACCGATTATTTGTTTCTTTTAATCCACTATCCATAACTATAATATATTATAACCTAAAACCGCCATTTCAGCCAACTTTATGTCATCGTGCTTCGCACATCCCGCAACTACAAATGCGGGTCATGCGAATAAATAAATATAATTTACTACACTGCACTACAAGTAGTTATTACCGTCTCCCGTGCCAAAGAGCTTAGGGTGTTTAAAGTCTAAATTCGTATGTGCCGCATTTGTAGTGCGGCTTTTTGCGCTAGCAAAAATAACATAAAGGCCTGGTTTAAATGACAAAAAACCAGGCCTTTAATATTTATTTTTATTTAGGTCTTTATTTTTGTTTTAATATTTTATTCTAAAATAAATCATTTGTCTGAGCTTCTTATCTCGGGCTTTATATAAATTTATTTTTATATCAACATTAAAGAAAGCAGAAAATAGAAAATAGAAAACAGGATGCGAATTTTATTATTAATATTTAAATTCGAATGAAGACTTTTTTATTCGACTTAACACTTGAGCTATATTTGCCTACATCCGTAAACAAATGACCAGCATGGACACGGGGGTTAAGCCGCCGACGACGCTTAAATAATTTTCTAAAATTTAGTGTTTTTTTCATATTTATTTTTATTATTTTACCCTCTCCCCCGCTCGCTACGCTCGCCTCCCCCTCTCCTAATTAGGAGAGGGGGCCGGGGGGTGAGGGTATTTATGTTAATAATTCCCGGTACAAACATAAGTTAAATTTGAATTATATACGCCTTCCTCCTGCAGGGCGGAAATCTCAATTGTATAGGCAATATGGGCTTTGCCCGAGCCAATGACCGGATGAATTACCGGCCCATTATTATAAAAAACCTCTAAAGGCTCTGTGCCGTTTAAGCCGGCATATTTTGAACCGCTAAAATCCAAAGAACTTAGACTGGAATCATCGGTCGTTAAACCCAGGTGGCCATAGGTATGATAGGCGTTTAATTCTCCTGTTGGTGCATTCCAAGTATGCGGAGACGTGGAAGAGCCGGTCCCATCCGGCGAATTATCAAAGCTGTTAATCGTATGATTTGATTGGTTGGTTAATTCCTGATCCTGCTGCACGGTACAGGAAAAACCGTTCTTGGCATTGGTCTGCATAGTTAAAGTCTGAGCCAAAGTAGAAGATGCACTGATATTTAATTCGTTAAAAGGCAGGGTATCAAGCGTTGATGAGCCGGTAATGGTTACGCCATTAACCTCGCTCACATTCTCGTTTGTCATTTCAAAATTCAAAATGCTGCCGATCCAGGCTGAGACTTCAAGCGCGTCTGTTATATAAACCGCCGCGTCGCCGTGCTCCAGATCGGTATCACCAGAGTCATATGAGCCAATTAAAACATTGTAGCGGCCAGTTGCGGAAGGATTGCTAACATTATCAACATAAATCGTGGTGGTAGTGGCGGCACCGGGTGAAATACTATAAGTACAGCGCACGGTTTCGGTAGTGGTAGAGACGGTAACGTTTGGCCCGGAACACGAGGCCTCTTTAATATCGCCGTATTCCGGGGCCATGGTAATTTCATAATAACCATTAGCGCCAATATCACTGGCCGTAGTAAAAGTTATAACATGGCTGGCAGAAACAGAAACCCGGGAATCAGAGATCGTATCAGATACATTGGAATAAGCCGCGATACTTGTTGGAATATTAAAAAACGTTAATAGTAAAACGACTATTAAAAAACCAACACCAAAATTCCTTAATTTTGCTGATCCTAGCATGGGGAGCTGGCGAATTATTTAATTAAGTTTTTTTGGTTTTTATGTTCTTTTTGTTTTTTATTATTTATTCGCATGTGCGGCATTCGTAGTGCCGCTTTGACCGATAGGTCAAACCACGTTTCTTCGCCCCCATAACACCATAATGCTATAGTGCTATAGTATTACTATTATTATAGTATAAACAGCCTATTTTTTCAAATTATTATAATTATATTTAAAAAATAAAAAAAATTGGCTAATTTCTAACCAATTATTAAGTGATATTTTTGTTAATTATTACAATTTTTAGCCAACAACAAACTTACCTAGCACTTATCCACAAGCGTAGGCCCCTATATTCAGTTGTAATTCCTATTATACCCTATCTCCCCTGCCCGGGAAAGATAAGGCTTGCTAAAACCAAAAAATTGTGCTTAAATTAACTATTATTAAAACAAACATTAATTATCAAACAATAAGGAGGTTCTAATGGGTAAACATGTTCTTTTTTCTAGAAGGCTAAAGGTAAAAGATTGGCCGCTCTATGTTTTGCTGCTTATGCACCCAAGTAATGGCGGCAAGGTCGTCTTTTTAAAACCCTGCAATATAATAGAGGAACTAATTGAAGATGCTGAAGAAATAACGCTTTCCTGGTCTGATTTTTGGGAAAAATACGAACCGGCCCAGATATAAAAAAATAAATTGGCCAAATAGAAAAGCCTATGGGTAAATCCACACCCATAGGCTAGTTTTTTTATTATTATTTATTTAATAATTGGTTTTTCTAGAAAACAATACCTTACGATGGCTTATAAAAAACAGTAATATCTTTAATATAATTATAAATAAAAATAAATATTTGCTCATTTCTTTAGCTATGTGCCAATTCGGTTTGCCAGCCTTAATAATCTCTAACTTTTCCACAAAAAAAGTTTCACAGGAATGATTACCCTTGTCTGTCCTAGACATGGAGCTGGCACGATAATACTTTTCTTCTAAACCGGTTTTGCCATAGCTAACCAACATCCCCTCCAGATAAACCTGATCGCCAATATTCAAATTCCTAATCTTTTTTTGCAGGCTTAAATCTTTAGCTAAAAGATGATTGTTGGAAAGCTTGTTTGGATCAAAAACACGCCAGGTATCAGAGTCCCAAGATTCAAAATAGCAAGTCCACTCCCCGCTTTTGAATTTCATCTGCTGATAAACATTATCCGCGGTGTTGTCTCCCCAAATTACACAAATATCTTTTAAATTAACCGAATCCTTATCATGATAATAATTATACCAGGCATTAATATTATTATGTGTGACAATCAGGCCTGGCAACTGATAATCGGCCAAGGGTACTACCCGGTAATCAGTATCGCGATAATTAAAAGTAAAAGGCGCGCGCTCGGTCTTGGTCTGTATTGGCGCGGTATTTATTACCGGCTGAATCGTATTGGAATCGGGCAATCCACGCAACGCGTACCAGGAAATGAGCCAAACCAGGACAGCTAAAACAATCAAAAAATTAAGGCTGCGCTCGATTTTACCTACTCCCCAGGTTTTAACCATTACTTTTTCCAAAGCGCGAACTACTATCCAGCCCAGGGCATAGGCAATGGCGATATAAACAACTGTTAAAACGCCAAAAGAGGCCACTAAAGACATTCGTACATATTCAAAACCAAAAAAAAGCCATAATAAAACAGCTTCAATTAATAATCCGACAAGCAAACGAATAATCATAATTTTAGATTTCAATAAACAAAATCAAATACATAAACCCAATTCCAAGAACAAAAGCCAGGAAATGTAAAACGTTGCGGCTGGCAAAGTCGTGGTGTTTAATTTCCGGGATCAGGTCTGAGGCGGCAATATAGATAAAATTACCGGCCGCAAACGGCAGTAAATACACAATTTCAATGTTTCCGGCCAATAGCCAAGCAATAATTCCGCCCGCGACCGCGGTCAAACCGGAGAAAAAATTAAACAAAAGCGCTTTGGCTTTTTTCCAACCGCCGTGGATCAAAATGCCAAAATCCCCCAACTCCTGTGGGATCTCGTGCATGGCAATGGCCAGAGTCGTGGCCATACCCAAGCGAACATCAATAACAAAAGCGGCGCCGATGGCCAGCCCGTCAAGAAAATTATGCACCCCATCGGAAATTAATATTAAATATGTTACCGGATGCTTATGCTCCGAGGGCATGCGATGGCAGTGATGCCAATGGATAAATTGCTCAAGCAGGAAAAAGACGGCAAAGCCGGTAAGCAAAATTATAAATATCTTGTTAATCTCACCGGATTCTTCCAGCGCTTCGGGTAAGAGGTGGAGGAAGGCGCCACCGAGTAGCGAACCGGCAGAAAAAGCCACCAAAGGCTTAATTATTCTTTTTAAGATATTCTCCTTTAATACCAGGGCCAGCGCCCCGACCAAAGAAACCGCGCTCATGGCTACAGTCGCCAATATTATCCAAAGTAAAATTGACATATAAATTTAAAATTTATGACTAATATTTAAATTTTACTTAAAATTAGCTAAATAGTCAAATTAAAAAAAGCAAATAAAAAAACGGCCTTCTTTACTCAGAAGGCCATGTACTATTTATAACTTTTCAATATTTATCAACTCAATTAAAAACAATACTCTTTGTTAATATACTTTTCTTTTCCGTTATAATCTACAAAACGAAAAAATTTAAAATTTTGTCTATATCGCTTTTTTTTATATTCAATCCCCAGCAAAAGAAAAGGACCAGAACCATAATCGTTTTTAATTCTTATTGCCTCAATAATATCAAATTTTTCCCCGGCTTTAATTTTCCTGCCCCCAGGTAAATCAGTCGAATTCATTACTTTACCACACGGCATGATGGTTATCTTTTCTGTTGTCTTTGGTCGCATATTTTTTAAATGAACATAACATATGGGTTGCCAGTTGCCAACTTTTTCCGGGTCCATGAAAACAAAACCTGTCATAGTTATTGTTTTACCAACTTTATTTCCCGGATCAGTGAAAAAGATTTTTTCAGCCTCCCATTTGGTAAATTTGACTTTAGCTTTCTCAAAGAGCTTTTTTATTGACCCCTTGAATGACAATTTTTTTTCAAGTTCTTCCCAATTACTTCCTTGTAATTTCAGTGCATATTGCGGCATACTCTGCCTCCTTTTTGTTTTATTTTTGCTTGCCTCGCCGTAGCTTTATGCGTAGGCGGGTTTAAATTTATTTTTATATTAATTATCTTATCCTATCTAAATAACTAAGACAAGTCAAATATTAAAAAAGTAAACAAAAACATCGTAAAGTGCTTAGCTCTACGATGCTCTAAAATGATAAACAATTTTTTTAAAAGACCGCTTTTATTTTTGGACTCTCTCCCTGATTCTCGCAATTATATTGCGGCTCGCTTCCCCCCTATTTTTTTTATCTTTTGCCTTGTTTATTTTTATATAGTCTTTTGGGCTAGCGTGCTCAATCAGCAAATGGACTATACTCTCTATCACTTTAGCTTTCCAAGCAATTCTTTTTCTTGGTTCATTTTTTATGTCCCATTTTGCCAATAGCGCTTCCTCTTGTTCACCCGGTTTTCCTTCCATGGTCGCCATCTGAGTTTCTATTTTCATTATTTTCCTCCCCAATTATTTGTGTTTACATTAATTCCCCCATCCTAGCAAAATAGCTGACACAAGTCAATAAAAAAATTGCAGATTAAATCTGCAATTTTTTATATATATAATCAATAATTTTAGTAAAATATAATTTTAAATTCGCATGTGCCGCATTCGCGGTTGCGGCTTTTTGCGCTAGCAAAAACAACATTAATCCTGCGGTAAAGGCTCATTTATCGGCTCAATCCGAGCGGAAACCACGCCTTTTTTAATTGTCCCTAACTTTTGCGCTACCGCGTAAGAAAGGTCAATCTCGCGGGTATAATTACCCTGACTATCCTTAACATAAGGGCCGCGGTCCAATACCGGAGCGACGATTGAGCGTCCGTTTTCCAGGTTTGTAATTAAAACTTTCTGTCCCAAAGGCAGAGTACGATGAGCCACGACAATAGCGTGCATATCATATACTTCCCCATTGGCCATATTTCGTCCATGAAAATTCGGGCCATACCAACTGGCCAGGCCTTCCATTGGCTCATAATCAACTTGCTTGATTATTAAATGCTGGCCGGGATAAATATAGTTACTAATATCTATATTATTCCACGCTCTAAGCTGGTAGCGATGAACCTTATATTTTTGCGCGATTCGAAAAACTGAATCACCTTTCTGGACTGTGTAAATAATCTCTCTGGGCATAATCTCGTCTGTTGCAACAGAAGCTACAAGATTTTGCTTGTTTTTAGATTCAATTACTTTAATTGCAGCCAATTGGCCAAGTAACAATACTAAGCTTACGCCAAATACTGTAACAAGGCTGACTTGAATCAATCTTTTATTTATTTTTAGCATAATATTTATTATATTTACTTTTTATAATAATTGAACATAATAACATATTATCAATATTTTGTCAATGGCACAAAACAAAAAAACTGCTTAAACTAGCAGTTTTTTATAAATATTAGCTTATTTTATATTTAATTTAAAAGACAGCTTCGGATTAAATCCCTTAGCTGTCTTTTTTCAAAAAAAATCGTCCTGGATTCTCTTTATCCAGGACGAGAGTTATAAATTGATTTTTTTTAAGGGGCTGGTGGTAAGCTACACACGTAATCGGCGTAAGCCTTAAAATGAATTTTATGATAATCCGCGTGGTCAATTCCTATACCCTCTCCCGCTACAGCTTTATTCGCTATAGCGGTAGCCGCTTTGTCAATTTCCGGGTCTATACAACTGCCCAATTCCTGTGTTTCCTTAATTTTTATTATCTTCTCTTCCTGAGGATCTTTCTTAATTTTTAATAGCCTTGCCTGCTGTGCTTTTTGCTTCTTTATCTTTTTAATTTTTTTTGACATTTTGCCCTCCACTATTTTTTCAGTTTTATTTTTCTGTTATTATTATTTTAAATCTATCTTATAAATATCACATTTTGGCAAATTTGTCAAGCACCCACAATATTTATAACTCTTGACTGGTTATAAGCCAATCATAAAATAATCGGTCCATTTGCTGCAAATGACCCGATTGTTTAAATACAAAAAAACAGCCCCAAGAACTGAACTCAAGGCTGTTTTATTGTTTTTATCAGCTAATATTCATTGACTTACATCTTAAAATAGTTTAAAGTATTGAGAATTATAATATCTTAGTATTGGCAAGGAATTTGTTCTTTTAACCATTAAACAAAGGAAGGTATTGCCATGGCAGAAGACCTTGAATTTCAGCGTCTAATTGAGAAGAGTAAAATTTTATTTTTCGGCACCCGGGCTTATATTTATCAGCCGGGAAATAGCGATATTGATAAACCCGACAATATCGTTGAATTAGGGATGGATCATATGCATGTGTCTTACTCAGACGAAGAGCACAACCCCGATCCGGCTGAAGACAAAATCATCTTTCAGATCGTGGTTGATTGCGGAATTAATACATGCGCCGGTTTGGGCCAAGGTATGGGGCAACATTTAAAGAGACTTATTTCATAAGCACATCCTGCATTAAGGACACAAATGCGTTGAGGTGGACATCACCCCAACGCATTTTTTTTGTGTTTGACCGGACAAAAACGCTCGCTCTCCCAAAAACAGACCACTACTGGCCTGTTTTATTTTATAAATAAAAAAAATAAGCCCCTCAGTTCCCTGAAGGGCTTGCAAATGCATATACCTTATTAATTCAACAATAATCATCCTTGTTAGCTATGGCTACCCAACAAAAGCCAAGCGGAAATGACGTAATAAATAAGAACAACATCATTTCCATGTCAATTCCTTTGACAGTATGAATAAATATATAGAATAATACAAAAATACTACCTACTGCCAAACTGACAACAAAACGGATCACACGAATTAATCTCCAACGCCAATTTCTTTCTTTATAGAAAACTTTTATTTTGGCTAGCTGCCTAAAGGCATAGATGATAAGAAAAACTCCAATAACCCCAATAACAAATGATATTATCAATGCGGCCATATCAAACCTCCTTTAATTTTAGAATGGGCTATCTATTTTTATTATAATTATTTTATAGCATATAATAATTAACTTGTCTATTTCGTAAACTAAGACCAGAATAAATTAAAACAAAAACCCCAACATAAAATCAAGTATTTTTCTTCTCTAGTTGATATATACGATATATTTATACATTAACCAAAAATGACTAAAGCTTCCGGCTAAAACGAAAACATGGAAAATCTCGTGCATACCAAACCAGCGATGACGAGGCAGTACCTTGTCTAAAACCAAAAATATAACCCCAAGCGTATATAATATACCGCCAGAGAGCAACCAGGCAAAGCTTGCCCTAGATAATGAATCGAGTAATGCCGGCAAAGCGATTATTACAATCCAACCCATAGAAATATAGAGGATGATCATTGACCAAGCCTTAAGCTTAATTTTGAAAATTTGGGTAATTACTCCAACAAGGGCTATTCCCCAGACAATCCCAAAAATTGTCCAGCCCCAGGCTCCTCTTAAGGGGACCAGGACAATTGGAGTATAGGTGCCGGCAATCAGAACAAATATGAAAGACAAATCTATTCTTCGGAATGTATTTTTATGTTTATTGGACTTGGGCACAAAGTGATAAACCGTGCTGGCCAAATAAAGCAAAATTAAGCTCGCTCCAAAAATAGAAAACGAAACTATATGCCAGGCAGTACTGTATTTAACGGCCATAACTATCATTAGCACCAGACCGGCAATAGAGAGCATAAATCCAAATAAATGAGTCAAGCTGCTCAAAGGCTCATTGTCTTTAATGTTTTTCATACCTATATTATTCTACAGTCTCATTATACTACAAGAATTATACTAAAAAAAGGTATAAAAAAATCCCCACCCGCTTGCCTTAGCTAGGGTGAGGATGAGACATAATAACATGTCTCTAAAAAATTTACTTACGCTCCCAAACGTAGCGCATAAGCTGGGTTGGCGGACCCTGACCTTTTTGATCACGAAATTGCCAGTTCCAGGACTGGAACAAAACGATGCATAAAAACCCATAAATTGTATGAAGCGGGTAACTTTTAAACCCACTAAAAATTTCCTTTGAAAATTTCAATCTTAGCAAAGCGCTTCTTATTTTTTTTATCCACACTTCGCTGGTCAGATAATAATCTTTAGTTCCGTCTTCTTCACGGTTAAGTAGAAAACCACACCGCTTGGCTATAGAAACAAGCTCTCCCACTGTCGGGTAATAAGCGCCTCCTAACCAAGCCACAGAACCAAGATGAAAATCTGGAGTACACCACCGCCAAGGTTCAAAGAACTGGTTACGCGCCATTTTTGGCCGAAGGATCATGTTGGGCAAATAATGGATTGCGGTAACCACTAATCTTCCGCCCGGTTTAAGTAGCCAGCGGCAAACTTCAAAGAAGGCAAGATATACATCGTTTTTAATACCCCCGGCCGCTTCCTGGGGAGAAACAAAATGCTCCAAAGAACCAATCGCACACACTCCATCAAACTGGTTTTTCCAGCCAGGCATTTTTTCCGGAATTTTCCGCCAGTTAAGCAGACAGGTATCAAGATCTTGATGATCTTCCAGTTGCTTTTGCGAAAGAGTAATTCCTTTGCCACTAATGCCTTGTCTTTTCGCCTCTTGCAAGAGAAGGCCATGTCCGCAACCGATGTCAAGCATTTCGTCCCCGGTTTTAAGCCTGGCCAGCCTAAGTAAATATTCTTGTTGCAGTTCTTGGGCCACAGCATAGCTTCGCGCCGGATTTCCCTGGTAACGGCCCTCGGTTAACTCGTTTATGCCACACTCTTTAAGCACCGAGCTTAAAATATTATACATCTCTCTAACCGCTTTTTCGTGCCTGAGAGCAACTGGTGGCACGGCTAATTGTTGTTTCTTCATATTTCCCTCCCTTCATTTTCTTTATATTGTTTAAGATCAAAATATAATATAAAAATATATTATTTATTAACTTTAGTCAAGCCTTCTTATTGATTATTAGCAAAAAATAAAAGCTTAAATACCAAAGTAGCGGCAAATAATTATGTCTGAAAAAAATAAAAAAAACCGCATGATCTATGATAGAAACATGCGGCTAAATCGAAAAAAGCTACTTTAGTATTTTCAGGATATGATATCCATTATGATAACCTATGAATTTTAGATCATCACTTCCATAGCCAATTAACTCATTTTTTCCTTCGATAACTAACTCGGCTTTAATGGCCGGTTCTTCTTCAGTAAGCAGAAGAAGGTCTATTGTCTCGGTTGCTGGTTGGTCAAAATCAGCTAGGACCTGTAAAAACGGGTGATAATGGCTAATGTGAATATAACCCGCTGCCTTTGCATTTTTTGGTACCGGTATGGAAAATTTTTTTACTTCCATCTTAATACGAAAGTTTTTCGGACTAATCATTTTTCCTCTCCTTTTTTTTGATTTTTTAATATGAACAAGTAAATAAAATAGCATTTTTGCCCTTTTCTGTCAAGTCAAAAATTATCAATAAAATGCCAATAAACCACAGACATATATAAAAAACCATTAACAAATAAATAAAAAAATCCCGAGTGCCCGGGACTATATAAAAAACTTGTCTATCCGCCTCAATAGGACTTGGGATGTAAATAGTCTGTATAGATCTCTGATGCTCCGTAAACATCTATAATATCATGCTCTTCCTCAACCGTATTTACCGTATGCACATAAAACGGTATTTGTTTCTTTCTAAGGCTATTTACTAAAAATTTTTCAAGCCGTTCTCTGGGCATAGTAATGGCAAATGGACCGCTAAAAGTATCAGCCCACCACAAGACGTGGCTATTGGTCGCATTATAACGATAAAGAGTCCAAATAATTTGCTCGTAACCCATGCCCCTAACCTTGTCATAATTTTGAGGATAATATATTTGAGGAATTATTCTACTAGCGTAATCAGGCACAATTTCAGCCATAATTTGCAAAGCCCTTATATTGTCATCCTTAACGTCTGTAACTATGAATGAAGATGGATTCTTCTGCATCCAGTCTACCAAACTATCAAGGGTACAGTTTTTTAGCCCGGAATTATTGACAAGGGATTTAAACGATTCTAATGATAAGCTATTTTTTGTTTCAAATCCAAATATTTTTTCAAAGTTTTCTTGCCAATCATGAAGACACGCTAAATGTCCGTCGCTAGTAAAAGAAAAATCTATCTCAAAATACGAAAAGCCATTTTTTAAATTATAATCCAGCGCGTCAATACTGTTGGTATAAGTCCGGCCATCAATTCCTCCGCCGGCATGGGCGACCCGATGGACTTGAAATGTTGATTTAGTTGCCGGAAGAGGCGCTCCCTGCGCAATTCCGATAATATTTATAATATCATCAACCGTCAGTTTTATATTGCTTTCAATTTTATCTTTTTTGAGCTGCCTATCCCCTTTACCAATTATTAGATAATAATCAGAGCCTTTAAATTTATCGATTAAAAGAAAAAAAGTATTTTTATCTATTGATAAAGCGTTGTCAAATAAATCCTCACTACTGCCAAACTTTATAGATGTTTGAAGCTCATCATCAAACTGTACCAAAGCCGGAATGGGAAATGGCCTACCGTCAATGCTCATTGCGTTATTTATAATATCTATTTCTACAGATTGCTGAATAATCGGAAAATCCCAAAACTGGGATATTGGCTGATTCCAATAGGGCAGGTTAACATGTATCAGATTAACCTCTGATGTTGTTTGGCCAGCATCCATTAAATCCCGGCCCAGGCCAATAGAAGATCTATAACCCATAAAAGGCAGTATAGTAGCTCCTATATCAAGGGCTGAACCTAAGTTTTCTATTTTCATGGCATCGCTTGCGCCGGGTGAAATGATCATAAAAAGATTCTTTCTGTCCCCTTGGTGCAGAAGCTCGGTGGCCGTATTTCTCATCGCTAAATGATCCGATACTACGACTACTACAGTTTCGGAGCCGTAGGGAGAGGCTAAAATTTGGTTAACGAATTTGGAAATTAAATAATCTGAACAGGCGACCGCGTTTAGAATTGGATTAGAGCCATCATTATATTTAATTTGCCGGCAGCTTCCGGAGGGGTGTCCGGTCGGATGGTGAGTATCAAAGGTTAACAGAAAAAGGGCATGCTTTTCTTCGGTGGCTGACAATTCAATAAAGCGTTGATATGCAATTTCAAATAATGAATCGTCATATAGCCCCCAAGGATTATGATAACGGCTATTTTCCAGCCTGGGCATTAGTTCGTTTGAACCATAGATCTCGTCGAATTTATGAGTTGAGTAAAATTTTCCTTTTCCGGCGAAAGTTAAATCCGCGCCGCCAAAATAAGTTAAATAATAATCTTCTTGTTTGAGTAAATCACCCAGGCAAGTGGCTGAGGGAAGAAATTCTTTCATGCCTGTTACATTATTGAAACCACCCGGGCTAGACAAGGAAATACCACAATGGCTGGCTACCACCCCGCCCATGGTTGATTTAAAACCCTCCAAAGTTTTGATGTTGGTAAAATATGTACTTTTGCCCTCTAGTTCCCGTAACTCCTTTATTAAGCCGGGGAAAATTGCCTCGTCAAAGTACGTCCGCTCCAAACCCTCGGCATAGATAAGCACTAAATTTTTACTATCGGCAATATGCTGCAATTTTGGCTGCTTATAAAATTCATTAAAATCAGCCATGTTGTCTGGCGGATGCAGGGTCTGGTAATAATTATATAAATCAATTGTCAGGGGGTTAGATAAAAAAGCCATTATTATCAGTAGATACGCGGCGTAAACAAAAATAATCCCCTTAGATCTAGTTTTAATTTTTTTTGAATATATCCAATACGCTGCTGCCAGGCCAAATAAAATATAAAAAATAGAAGCCAAAATTAGCTTCCAGTATTCACCAAAGCCGGCTCCGCTTAAGCCATATTTAAGATGATATATGACGGCGCTATCAAAACCATTGTCAGTAAAATAATCCGCGATTAAGTATAATAAAATATAAATATACAAAACAAATATTAATATGCTAAAAACAAGCTTATTTAATTTGGAAGCACTGGCTTTAATAAATAAATATACGCTGGCAATTAACACCAAAAAAAATAAATATGCTAGATAAGACATATTCATAAAGAATTTTTTATTATCTTAATTTTTGTAATTATAAATTTAATAATTTATATTATATCACTATATTAATAAAATGTATAAAAAATTTTGAATTAAATTGTTGACTATTTTAAAATAATTATGTATTATATAAGCGCTGCCAAAGGGCAGGTTTTATGTTTAAAATAAACATAAATTAACAATCAATTATTCCCGGGTAGCGCAGCGGTAGCGCAGTTGGCTGTGTACACTAATCGCCTTTCCTTATAAAAAATATGGCAAAGGATAATCGTACTTATGCCGATCGTGCTGAGTATTTAAAAATGGCTGTTACAAAACGGCGGAAAAAAATCCGCCGAATGGCAATTGAATACAAAGGCGCTCAATGTACAATTTGTGGGTATAATAAATGCATCCAAGCTCTTGATTTTCATCATACTGATGAAAATAATAAAGACTTCGGAATATCAGCTAAAGGATATACCAGAAGCTGGAAAGAAGTTAAAAAAGAGTTAGATAAATGTGAATTATTATGCGCCAATTGCCATCGAGAAGTGCACGAACGGTTAACGCAGCTTCCATGAGCAATCATGGTCGAATAACGAGGTGAACTGTCTGGAAGCCTAAATCTCTTATCGTCTTTAATGGACAAGGTAATCAGCAGCCAATCCCCGAGCAATCGGGGCAGGTTCAGAGACTATCTCGAAAGAGAGTACTCTTATTTCACCCCCTCTCCTTTAGAAGGAGAGGGCTGGGGTGAGGTAGGGGGAAGCGCCTCGCATCCTTATTTTAATCAAAGGATGATGATATAGTCCACTCCTCTGGGAAACCAGGGGGTAAAGTGTAACCAATTGGTCGTCGGTTCGAATCCGACCCCGGGAGCAAATAAAAAATACTGGCTTTTGCCAGTGTTTTTTATTTGTTTCTGCGGGTTGTAGATTTGGGCCGAAAGGCCTTCCGACACCCCACCTAGCTCCACCATTATTTTTTCTCTTGTCAATTTTTCTTGGCATGTGATTTGAATAAAGTTTTATTTATTTTAAAAGGCATTCGTAGTATTACTCGAATGCCTTTTTGACCTCTAATTTGCAAGAGGTTTTAATTGTGGATTATTTTTTGCAGATTGCCAGATTGATACATTTCAATCATTATGTGGCTTCCTCCAATAAATTCACCGTCAATGAATAGTTGAGGAAACATCGGCCAGCTTGAATATTTTTTTACGAAGTCGCACATCGCAGGTCTTTCTAAAATATTAATTGCGTGGAATTCAGTATTGCACATTTTTAATATCTCAATTGCGCAAAGCGAAAACCAGCATTTTGGGCTTGTTTCCTCGCCGTTCATAAAGAGAGTGACTCTTCTTTTTTGAATATATTGTTTAATTTTTTTTTCATCATATTGTGCCAATTTTTTTCTCCTTTTTAACACCAAATAAGTGAAGTTTGCCAAATAAATCGGCGCCGATAAACAGTCTCCCGTCGGGCGAAATGGCGCAGGCTGTAAAAATGCACTTGTTGGCATGTTTGTATATTAAGGTTTTATTTTTGACATCCCATAAATATATAAACATTCCGGAAATAGATACAGCCCTTTCGGCATTTGGTGTTATTGAAACATACCAAATTCTCTGAACGTCGTTTTGAAGAATTTCGGATTCATTATGGTTTTTAAAATCCCATAATCTAAGTGATCCGTCCAAGGAGCCGGAGATAATAATATTACTCTCATGCGCCAGAGAAATTGAAGTTACGGCCCCATTGTGGCCAGTTAAAGTTTTGATATTTTTCTGATCAGAAAGTCTCCAAATTTTTATGGTATGGTCAGCGGAAGCAGAAATAGCCAGAGAATTATCACTCGTTAAGTCAACTGAAGTTACTTGACATTTGTGTCCAATTAATAAAAATTTTTCGACCTTACTTTTCAAATCCCATCCTCGTACAGTCCTGTCAGCCGATCCAGAAATTGCGATCATATCATTTTGGGAAATCACAACATCGTTTACCCACCTTGAATGTCCCAGCAGGGTATTCGTGCGGCATCCTGATTCGATATCCCAAATCATTAGCTGATTATCAGCCGAGGCTGATATCGCAAAATCTCCTTTATGGGAAATAGAAGAATTATTTACCCAACTTCGATGACCGTTTAGTTGTTTGCATTTTTTGCTGTCTAGCCAATAAAGACCAATAGATCTGTCTGCCGATGAAGAAATAACCGTTTTGCTTTTTGAATCGAATTTTACTCCCCAGACTGAATTTTTGTGGAATTGATCTTCCTTGCAATTTCTTTCTCTCTCCCAGATTTTTATGGTATGGTCAGCTGAACTTGATATGATAGTTTGTTCTGGTAAAAATATGGATATGGATATAACGGGGGCGGCATGGCCGAATAGCACTTCTTTTTCCGAATATTTCGCAATGTCCCATGTTCTGATCGTCCTATCTGTTGAGCATGTAATCAGCGTGTTGTCAGCTGCAACGTCAATGTCTAAAATCCAACTTGAGTGTCCTTTAAAAACACCTTTCTGCTTGACTTTTTGAAGCCAATTAATATCCCATGCTTTTACCGTACAGTCCCAAAATGCTGAGTATATTGTACCTTGTATGTCTGTTGTTAAACCTGTAATCGGTTCATTATGAGCCCTAAACATACAAATACTTCTGAAATTTTGATTATCCCAAATCTCTATTTCGCCCGTAAACGAACCAATGATATAGTATTTTCCATTTTTGTGAGAAATTATACTTGTAATCTCTCTTGTCTTGGTTGATATTGAAAAATCATCTCTAAAATCATTAAGGTTTAAAAACCTTATCCTGTTACTTGAGTTAACAAGGCCGACATATTCGCCGTCATCGGATATAATTATTTTTTTGATTACTCCGAATTTTTTGGTTTTATAAATCCTTTCTCCCATGTCTATATCCCAGATACAAATATCACCATCGTAAGAAGCTGAAATTACCTTTTTATCATGCGTTACTGCTAAATCAGTAATTGCTTCGGAATGTTCGTTATATCGGTAAAGTATTGCATTTGAAGATAATTGCCAAATGTCAATTATGCCGCTCCATAGTCCCGAAACAAGAAAGACACCATCACTTGAAATAGCAATTTTTTGAGATGAAGCATGGCCGCATTGCAATGTCTGTGTGAGGGAATAATATTTATTCATCATGACCTCCTATTAAGCTAATGATATTTTTTCGTATGGCAGGTCTATTTCTCTTGAGTCAAACCTATTGTACAGCTCATTTTGCCAAGCGCTGTAAACTTCAAATTGAAAAGTTAAAGCATGGCTAAAATTTTCTTGATTTGATGAACGAACTGCCGAGAAAGAAACGATTTTTAAAGGGATTGTCCTTAGGGGAAGGTTATGGTGTAGGCGTTGTAGTCTGTCCATAAAAAGTTTTATATTCCTATCCAGATGGATATCTTCTTTGTTTGTGAACGTGACATACGCGTACATGTCCATGCCTTCTTTAATAAAACGCTTGAATAAATCAAATTGTCTTTGAAACAATCTTGAACTTACTCCGGTATTAAAGGAGAAGGAGCTTTCGTCATAACCCTTAAAACAACCAGCCCTTGAATGCTTTGGAAATTTTGTTATATATTCTATCTGTCCGTCATTTAAGTATTTCCAAAAATAATCAGTACTTAAGTTGTCATCGACCCAGAGAAATATTTTATTCCTTAAATTTCTCTTATCAAGCTCTTCCATAACCCAAAGAATCCATTCAGGAACAAGGTCTGGTTGTCCACCGGTTAAATCAAGAATATTAATGTCTTCTACAGCCAAAAACATGCCAACGAGCTCACTCGCGGAAAAATACTCCCCATTTTTAATTTGAGCTATTCTCCGAGACATATCAACAAAACAATACCAACAATTCCAATTACAACCTGCGATCTGAAAAGCCTGCGCGAGCAATACCTTGCTATTGTCGCACCCTCTTAACAATGGTTTAATTTGTTCGTTTTTATTCTTTTGCGAATTTCTAAGGTGTAAGGAATAATTAGAAAAACTTCTTATGCGTCCGAAGCCATGGCAATTTACTTTTGTATAACTATCTTTTTCTTCTTCTGTTTCCAGAAGTTGTGCAATTAAAACTTTTTTATCGTTTAAATTAACAAGCCTTTTTCTTAATCCCTTTGCCAGTTTATCAGAATCAATATATTTCATGATTATCCTCTCTTTATGTTTAAAATGTTAATGTGCAATAAAATACTATAACACAAAATAATTAAAATAGCAAGCGTAAAAAAATTGTGTAAAAAAATTGATGTTTTTTAAATTATTACATATAATAAGCATATATGTTAACTAGCCACAAATGCAAGAATACTACGGCAAATCAGCAAAAAATTACAAACCAAGAAAAGTAAATCAATACATTTTGTTCCCGGGAATAAAAAGGGCGATAAAAGAGAAGAAAGGTAACAAAATAAGACTCCTTGACGCAGGTTGTGGTCGAGGAGATATTTTTTCAATTGCGAAAAAACTGGGCTATAATTATTATGGTTTTGACGTATCAGAAGATATGATTACTTCGGCCAAGGAAACATACCCTGAGGCAAATTTTTTCGTAGCCAATACGTCTAGTTTCAAAAACAAAACCAACTATAAATTCGATTTCATTATTCTAAGCATGGTTTTGCCGGCTATTCGGGAAAAAGCAGAAATAAAAAAAACTTTAAAGAAAATGAGGAGCTTAATGAAAAAGGATGGCCGTCTTGTTATTAGCGTTGGACACCCAGGCTTTAATCATTATATGCAAAAATTTTTATTTACAAGAAATGATGTAAAAGTAAATTTTCAGGGTTATTTTAAATCAGAAGTAAAATTCAGGGTTTCACAAAAATTTGATAATAGCAATTTTCTATTTGAAGATTATCATAGAAAAATTAGCGATTATTTTAATCTAATTGTCAGTTCAGGCCTCAGGGTTGATAATATGGATGAATGCAAACCTACTAAGCCCAGAAATGAGAATACAAACAAATTTCTAGAAAGATACAATAATTTTCCGATATATTTAATCTTTAATTGCTCACTTGACTAAGAAAAAAACAAATTATCTAATTTCAGTCAAAAAAGTTCGGAAGCTGTCCGAGTACGCGAGCAAGCGACACAAACGCCCCAACAGGGGCGTTTTGTGGTGCATGATTCTGTAAACCTGCCCCGGGAGCCAAAACAAAACTTTTTTGACAAAACCTTAAGTATAAGTTAAAATATTTTTTATGAGTGTATAATTAAATAAATATCTTTTAGAATTAAAAACAGAGAACCTAAAACCATAGACAGTTCTGGAGGGGCTCTGCTTTTTGTTTTTAAGAAATAATCAAACTAGTTAAAAAATTATTAATAATGTCTTAGAAAAAAACAAAGGTCGCTCTAAGGCGTAAAATAAATATATTAATTAAAAAGTAATAAAAAAAAATTATGAGATCATTAATTACATCAATCGCGATTTTAGCAGTAATTGGTCTGGCCATTGGTCTGGCCGTGCAGGCAGACACAACAGATACTGTTAGTTGTACAGTTACTCCTCAAGCCATCGCAGTAAGTGTTGACGTAGGTAGCGTGGATTATGGAGTACTAGATATCAATGACACAAGTGGTCCGTCAGTAGTAATCACTGCAACAAATAACGGCAATGTTACAGAAAAATTTGAAATTATGAGTAGTAATTCTACTAATTGGGCTATTTCTAATTCAGCAGTAGGTGCAGAAACATTTATGCATGAGTTTGCAACAGACGACCCTACCTATGCAGCTTACACTGCCATGGACGACACGGCATATAATACATTAGATGCAAGCGTCTCAACTGGTGGTACGCAACCCTTTAAGTTAAGGTTAAAAATGCCTTCTTCGACAACTGCCACTGATCCACAGAGCCCTATTGTAACTGTCTTAGCAACAGAGGTCTAAATAACCTAGTCATTATAATTAGATTATATAATTAAAAAGTCTTTATGACTTGTTTTATCTACTCTAATAAAG